>JAYTXS010000019.1:0-7525 GCA_043742845.1 Gammaproteobacteria bacterium | reverse complement strand
GCGATTCGCGAGAAACGCGCGCGCATCATCAAGGCTGAGGCGGAACTCGAAGCCTCGGTGAAACTCTCGGCCGCCGCAGCGCAAATTACCGCGAATCCTGCCGCATTGGAGCTGCGGCGCATGCAAATGATCTCGGAGGTGGGTGCCGAGAACAACAGCACAACCGTCTTGATGATACCTTCTGATTTCGTGACGTTGGCCCACACCCTGAACGATTATTTGCAGCGGCAGGCCTCGTCGAAGGTCGCTGCGCAAGACAAGCCTTAAAAGTCTTATTTCATCGCGATACAGGATCCGATGTACATGAGCTACGATTTTTCGGATGGGCCCAAGATTCACGCCGCCGGCGTATTGCCGGTGCGTCAACCTGTGGAATATCAGGAGCTGCGCCCGAGGGACCGCGCGCTGCATAGCATGACGGATTTCAAGAGCCGGATAGCGTTTACCGTGGGTGCGGACTGGCAAATCGATGAGGCACTGGCGGATATGGTGCGCCTCGGGGTTCGCGCCATGCTTGTAGTGAGGGCGGAGAGCGTCATTGGTCTCGTCACTTCCTACGATATCAAAGGCACGCGGCCGATCCATTTCGTGCAGCCGCCTCATGTACGCCGCCGCGAGGACGTTCGCGTAGGTGACATCATGACCAAGTGGGCAGATCTGCCGACCCTGGATTGGCACACCGTAGAGACGGCTTCGATTGCCGACGTGCTGGAAATATTTGCCGGAGTCGGCGTGATGCATTTGCTGGTGGTCGAGACCGATGCCCAGGGCGAGGAAGCCGTACGCGGCCTCATATCTCGTTCGCGAATCGAGCGGCAGCTGCACGTCGCGGACCACTTGCCGCCGGCGAGCCAGGCGCAGTAGCCGACCGGCGATTTGGCGGCTGAACCTGCGGCGGTCGGGTGGTCAGCTTTTTGCGACGTACTTAAGCGCGCCGCTCAGTCGCGTAAGCGAATCGTGAGCGACGTCTCACTTTCAAACTGATTATGCCAGGTACTCTCGCGCTGCAGTCCTTTTGGGCCAGCGGAGACATGTGAATGAGCAATCCTTACGACAGCGCCACCGAGCGCGCTTCCATCCTCGGCCCGACGTTGTATTTCAAAGGCGATCTGACCGCCGAAGAGGACCTTTTGATCCAGGGCCGCGTTGAAGGTTCGATCACGCATACGCAGCGCCTGACCGTCGGCCCGCAAGGCACGGTCAAAGCCAACATCCGCGCTCAGCTGATCATCGTCGAAGGCACTGTCGAAGGCGATCTGCAGGCCGAGAAATCCGTGGTCGTTAAGGAGACCGCCAAAGTTTGCGGCAATATCTACGCGGCGACCGTCAGCATCATGGAGGGTGCGAGTTTCAGCGGCAGCATCGACATGGACGGCAAGAAGGCGGGCCAGCAAACCGGCAAGCCGGACGGCGTTGTGCGCGTGGCCAAAGTACCCGGTAGTGCTGGCTGACGATGTCTTGGTTTAAAAAGCCCCTTGATGGAGATGCTCCCATGATGAATTCCAATCCCGGCGGCCGCGGCGGCGCGCCCGAGCCTGCCCTCACTCGTGCCGAACCGCGCGAGCCGCGAATTGAATCTCGTTCTGTGCCGCCGCGTGTCTCGGAGCCGCGAATCGTCGAGCCGCGGGCAGCGGAGGCGCGGGCGCCGGAGGCGGTTGCGCGCGCGTCGGTACTAGGACCCTCGCTGCGATTTCGCGGCGAATTATCCGCACAAGAGGATTTGATCGTGCAGGGTAGCGTGGAGGGTTCGATCACGCATACCCAAAGCCTCACGATAGGGACCGAAGGCTCGATGAAGGGCGACATCCGCGCGCGCGTCATCGTCATTGACGGCAAGGTCGAGGGCGATCTGTACGCCACGGAGTCGGTGAGCATTCGCGCCACTGCGAAGGTCAAGGGGAATGTGTTTGCGCCGCGCGTCGGTATCACCGAGGGTGCGTTCTTCCAGGGACAAATCGAAATGCAGCCGTCCGGCGCCGCCGTGCAGGAACACAGCGCGCGTCTGCGTCAGGCGGCCATGTCGCCCTCGCTGGAACCCGCTGGGGTGGCTGAAATGCTGGGAGCTAGCTAGGGCGCTAGTTTGCGCAGCGTCCTTAGGATCTCTACGGCTGGAACAATTCTGGATCGACCCAGGCGCGATTGAGAACCAAGCCCCAATGCAGATGGGGCCCGGTCGCGCGTCCGGTCATGCCGATAGCGCCGATACGGGTGCCGGCTGCGACGTGCTGGCCGGGTTGCACGTCGATGGCACTCAAATGGCAGTACATGCTGATCAGGCCACGGCCGTGATCCACGAATACGGCATTGCCGTTGAAAAAAAATGCGCCGGTTTCGACGACGGTTCCCGCAATGGGCACACGCACCGGCGTGCCGGTGGGTGCCGCGATGTCCATGCCGCTATGCGGATTGCGCGACTCGCCGTTGAAGATGCGCCGCGAGCCGAAAGAACTACTGCGCGGGCCAGGTACCGGCTGGGGCAAGCGTAGGGATTCCGGCGGCGGCTCGGACCAGTGACTCAATACGTGATCGATGCGGATTTTTTCTTCGTTGACCCGCGCAAGATCCTTGGCCGATAAATTAACCTGACCTGGCGCGACCTTGAGGGCTTGAGTGAGGTAGTGTTTGTCGACCACGGTATAGTCGAGCACTGCTCTGCCGTTCGCCCCGCGTACGGTCACCTGATGCGAACCGAGCGGGGCGGACAGCGGAATGCCGATGACGGCAACCCAGCTTGATCCGTCCTGGATCACCAATGCGCGGTGGCCGTCGGCGTCCACATAGGGCATGGGCGACTCGGCTGCTCCCAGACGAATGATTTTCACTCCGCCCGGCACCGCATTCTCTTGCGGCAAATCCACGCCCAGGAGAGGCGCCGGTCCTGCCTCTGCCACGGCGCAACTCAAGCCCATGAGTGCAAAGCGCGCCGCAGCGCGACCGAGCGGCGAGCACCGCGTCATGATGCTCCCTCGACCTTGGCGCGAACTCGGCCGTGCGCGAGCCGCGCTTCGATAAGGGTGCCGGGCTTCACATCCGCGGCGTTGCGCAGGATGGCGCCGCCTTCCACGTTGACGATGGCGTAGCCGCGCTGCAGGGTGGCGAGCGGGCTGACGGCATTCAGGGTGCGGACGAGCGGAAGCAGCTTTTCGCGCCGCGAGTTGAGCGTGTGGCGCCACGCCCGATACAGCTCCTGACGTAGATTCTGCAACCGCTCCAGCTGCTGAATGAGCCGCTCCGCGGGACTCACCAGCGCCGCGCGCCGCGTCAGCCAGCGTAGACGCTCTGCATGCTCGGAAAGCAGGCGGCGCAGCGCGCGCTGCAGGGATTGCTCGAGTTCATCCAGGCGCTGCGCCTGCGCCCCCAGACGCGCCGCGGGACTCACCAACGCCGCGCGACCCGTCAGCCAGCGCAGACGCTGGGTATTCGACTGCAACTTGCGGCGCATGGCGCGCTGTAAACGCAGCGCGAAGCGCGCGAAGGCATTGCGCCATTCTTCGGCGTCGGGAACCACCAATTCTGCGGCGGCGGATGGCGTCGGTGCGCGCACGTCGGCGGCAAAGTCAGCGATGGTGAAATCGACCTCATGGCCGATGCCGGTGACGATGGGGATGGTTGCGGCTGCGATGGCGCGCGCCAAGCGTTCGTCGTTGAACGCCCAAAGGTCTTCCAGGGATCCGCCGCCGCGCGCGAGTATCAGGACATCGCACTCGGCGCGTCGGCACGCCAGCTCGAGCGCTGAGACGATTTCGCCCGCCGCCTGCGCGCCCTGTACCGGCACCGGATAGATCAGGACCGCGGCCGCGGGAAAGCGTCGGGCAAGCACATGCAGGATGTCGCGCACGGCGGCGCCGGTGGGCGAGGTGATGACGCCAATTCGCCTGGGAAGGCTGGGCAGGGTGCGCTTGCGTGCCGCGTCGTACAGCCCCTCCGCTGCCAGCTTGGCGCTCAACTCCTCGAACTGGCGCTTCAAGGCGCCGAGCCCTGCGTCTTCCATGTGATCGACGATGAGCTGGTACTCGCCGCGCGGTTCATACAGGCCGATGCGGGCTCGAACCAGCACTTTTTGGCCATCTTTCGCGGTGAAAACACACAGCATATTGCGCTGCCGGAACATGGCACAGCGCACCTGTGCGCCCGCATCCTTGAGCGAGAAGTACCAGTGCCCGGAACTTGGCCGCGAAAAATTGGAGATTTCGGCCTCCAGCCAGAGGCTGGCGAAGCCGCGCTCCAGCACTACCCGGACCTCGCGATTTAGCCGAGAAACACTGTAAATGTCGCGCTCAGGCGGCACGGGAGTGGATGCATTGTCGATTGCTGCCATGGGTAAATGATAGCGGTTTACCGCGTAGCGGGCGCAAGGTACACTACGTCGCCTCTTAGATGAACCCGTGAACGCTACCCCTATGCGTATTCTTGAAGAGGCACTCACATTCGACGACGTGCTGCTAGTGCCGGCTTACTCCGAGGTTTTGCCTCGTGAAGTATCGTTGTCAAGCCAGCTAACCCGCGAGATTCGCGTCAATCTGCCGGTCGTGTCGGCGGCCATGGACACTGTCACCGAGGCCAGATTGGCCATTACCATCGCCCAAGAGGGTGGAATGGGCATCATCCACAAAAACATGTCGATCGACAATCAAGCCCGCCAAGTCGATCGCGTGAAGAAATTTGAGAGCGGCGTCATCAGCGATCCGATCACCGTAAATCCGGACATGACCATTCGCCAGGTCATCGAACTCACGCGTGCCAAGAACATCTCCGGCGTGCCGGTGGTGTTGGGGACAAAAGTGGTGGGCATCGTCACGCATCGCGACCTACGTTTCGAAACCAAGCTCGATGCGCCGGTGTCGTCAGTCATGACGCCGAAGGACCGCTTAATCACCGTGCGTGAGAACGCGCCCAAAGAAGAGGTGCTGGCGCTGCTGCACAAGCACCGCATCGAAAAAGTGCTGGTGGTTGCCGGCAACCATGAACTGAAAGGCATGATCACGGTGAAGGACTTTCAAAAGGCCACCGAATTCCCGAATGCATGCAAGGATAGTGTGGGCAGCCTGCGCGTTGGAGCGGCGGTGGGCACCGCGCCCGACACGCTGGAGCGGGTCGCGGCGCTGCGCGAAGCGGGCGTCGATGTCGTGGTGGTCGATACCTCACACGGACATTCGCGCGGCGTATTGGAGACGGTGGCGAGAATCAAGGCGAAGTATCCCGGCATACAGGTGATCGGCGGCAATATCGTCACCGCAGAGGCGGCACTCGATTTGGTCAAGCACGGCGCCGACGGTGTGAAGGTGGGGATCGGGCCCGGATCGATTTGCACGACCCGTGTCATTGCGGGGGTCGGCGTACCGCAGATCAGCGCGATTGCACGCGTTGCGAAGGCGTTGGAAGGCACCGGAGTACCGGTGATCGGCGATGGCGGCATCCGCTATTCCGGCGACATCGCCAAAGCGTTGGCGGCCGGCGCGCACTGCGTGATGATTGGCGGCATGTTTGCGGGGACCGAAGAATCTCCGGGCGACGTAGAACTCTATCAAGGCGGTTCCTACAAGGCCTATCGCGGCATGGGGTCGCTCGGCGCCATGGCCCAGGCGCATGGCTCCAGCGACCGTTATTTCCAGGACACCACGACTGAGCTCGAGAAGCTGGTGCCGGAGGGCATAGAGGGGCGCGTGCCCTACAAAGGCAGCCTGGTCGCCATCCTGCATCAGTTGTCGGGCGGCTTGCGGGCCGCCATGGGATATACCGGCAGCGGCAGCATCGAAGAAATGCGCACACGCCCGCAGTTCGTTCGCATCACCAGCGCCGGCGTTCGCGAAAGCCACGTTCATGATGTGACCATCACCAAAGAAGCGCCCAATTATCGGATAGGTTAATGGCCGATATTCATGCTGACAGGGTCCTGATTCTCGATTTCGGTGCACAGTACACACAGTTGATCGCGCGGCGCGTGCGCGAGCTCGGCGTGTATTGCGAGATCTACTCCTGTGACGTCGATGGGGCTGAAATCAAGCGCTTCGCGCCGCAGGCCATCATACTTTCCGGCGGCCCCGAATCGGTTTACGACGCCAAGGGTGCGGCGGCGCCCGATGAAGTGTTCTCTGCCGGCGTGCCGGTGCTCGGCATTTGCTACGGCATGCAGACCATGGCCGCGCAACTCGGCGGCCAAGTCGAGTTGTCCAGTCATCGCGAGTTCGGCGCCGCCCAAGTCCGGCCGACCGCCGACTCGCCTTTGCTCGACGGACTCGAAGACAATCGCGACGCCCAAGGCCGGCGCGTGCTCGATGTGTGGATGAGTCACGGCGACCGCGTCATCAACGTACCGCCGGGATTCAAAGTGATCGGCTCCAGCGATAACGCGCCGCTCGCAGCCATGGCCGATGAGTCGCGGCGCTTTTACGGCGTGCAATTTCATCCCGAGGTGACCCACAGCCTGCAGGGCGGTGAGATTTTGCGGCGTTTCGTGCGTGAAATTGCCGGCTGTGCGGCGCACTGGGCCACTGTCAATATCATCGAGGACAGCGTGGCGCGGATTCGCGCGCAAGTCGGCAGCGACAAGGTGCTGCTGGGGCTGTCCGGCGGTGTCGATTCCTCGGTATTGGCCGCGCTGCTGCATCGCGCGATTGGCACGCAGCTCACCTGTGTGTTCGTGGACCACGGATTGCTGCGCCTGGGAGAGGGCGATCAGGTGATGGCGACATTCGCCGAGCACATGGGCGTGCGGGTGATCCGTGTCGATGCTGAGCAGCGTTTCCTCTCGGCATTGGCCGGCGAGTCTGATCCGGAGAAAAAACGCAAAATCATCGGCGGGAAGTTCGTCGAAGTATTCGATGAAGAAGCGGCAAAGCTCAAAGACGTCAAATGGCTCGCCCAAGGCACGATTTATCCGGACGTGATCGAATCGGCGGGCAGCAAGACCGGCAAAGCGCATGTGATCAAATCGCATCACAATGTGGGCGGCTTGCCGAAGCACATGAAGCTCAAGCTGTTGGAGCCGTTGCGCGAGTTGTTCAAGGACGAGGTGCGAAAGCTCGGTGTCGAATTGGGGCTGCCCAAGGAAATGGTGCACCGTCATCCTTTCCCGGGCCCGGGTCTCGGCGTGCGCATCCTGGGCGAGATTCACAAGGCGCATGCCGATTTATTGCGGCGCGCGGATGCGATCTTCATCGAAGAGCTGCGCGCACATGATCTTTACGACAAGGTCAGCCAGGCGTTTGCGGTATTCCTGCCGGTGCGATCAGTGGGCGTGATGGGCGACGGGCGGCGTTACGATTATGTGATTGCGCTGCGCGCGGTGGAGACCATCGATTTCATGACGGCGCGTTGGGCGCGGTTGCCTTATGAATTTCTCGACCGCGTCACGCATCGCATCATCAACGAGGTGCCGGGGATTTCACGGGTGGTGTACGACATCTCGGGAAAGCCGCCGGCGACGATTGAGTGGGAGTGAGGGGGTCTATCGGAGACTATCGCCTGCTATCGTGACGCGAGTGGTTATTGGGTGGCCACCAACGAATACTTCTGAGTTGCGATG
>JAYTXS010000018.1:0-2332 GCA_043742845.1 Gammaproteobacteria bacterium | reverse complement strand
GAACTCGCCGATAAGATGTCGCGGCTGGCTCGCGAGGAATTGCGGCATTTCGAACAGGTCGCCAAGCTCATCCGTAGCTTGGGTGTGGTGCCGCAGCGTCTCGGCCCCGGTCGCTACGCAGAGCGCCTGCGTCGGCTGGTCGCGAGATCCGAGCCGCATCGAGAGGTCGATCTGATGATTTGCGGCGCCTTCATTGAGGCGCGCTCCTGCGAACGGTTCGCGGCCCTGAGCGAGCCTATCGGCGCGCCGTTGAGTGAGATGTTTCGCGGGCTGCACAATGCGGAGGCGCGCCACTACCGCGTCTACCTCGATCTGGCGCGGCGTGCGGCCAAGCGGGCCGGCACGGATTGCGCCGCATTCGAGCGGCGGGTCGAAGAGTTCGGCGCGCTCGAGGCGGAGTTGATCACGTTGCCCGACCCCGTGTTTCGTTTTCATTCGGGGCCGCCCGCAGATCCAGTGGCGGCGCCTAACGCGACAGCGATTTGAGCTCGGGACCGCTCTCATCCCAGCGCAGCATGCTGCCCTGGTCGTACCAATCGCCGAGCACGATGCGTGTGCAAGGGCGGCCGTCGACCTCGAGGGCGTGAATGGCGGGCCGATGCGTATGGCCATGCAATAGGGTAGACGTTCCCGCGTTGCGCAATGCCAGGGCGACGCTGGCATCATTGACGTCGGTGATGGCGTGTTCCATGGCGGAAGTGTGCGCCTGGCTGCCGACTCGCGCGGCGCCGGCGATGGCGCGGCGCGCGGCAACCGGCAGAGCGAGAAATTGACGCTGCCAATCGGCGTCGCGCACAGTGGCACGGAGCCGCTGATAGGCTAGGTCGTCGGTACAGAGCGCGTCGCCGTGCATCACCAGCACCGGCTCGCCGTACAAAGTCACGATCAAAGGATCGGGCAGAAGCTGCGCGCCGCTGATGCTGCTGAACCGACCCGCCAGCAGGAAATCTCGGTTGCCGTGCATGACGAAACATGGCACGCCCGAGCCCGTCAAAGAGCGGATCCCCGAGATCGCCGCGGATTGAGCGGAATCTGCGGCGTCATCGCCGACCCAGGATTCGAACAGATCGCCGAGAATGTATAAGGCGTCGGCGTCTTTGGCCTCAGCCGCAAGAAAGCTCAGAAATTGTTCGGTAATTGCCGGACGGCTCGCGTCAATATGCAAATCCGAGATGAATATTGCGGCCACGGGAGGGCGGGGGCGTTTAGGGTCCGGGGACGCGCTCGATTCGCTGGATCAGCACCGGCTGCAGCGGAGCGTCTTCCTTAAAAATGCCGCGCGACCCGGTTGCGACGTTGCCGATCTTATCGACCACATCCATGCCCTGGACGACCTTGCCGAACACCGCATAGCCCCAACGCGTCTTGTTGGGATCGAGAGCCTCATTGTCGTACAAGTTCACGTAGAACTGCGCGTCGCTGCCGTGCGGGTCCTGGCCGCGCGCCATGCCCACCGTGCCGCGCTGGTTGGTCAGGCCATTGCCGGACTCGTTGACCACTTTAGTGGGGGCCGCCACCGGCTTGTAGGAGCTGTCGAAGCCGCCGCCTTGAATGACGAAGTTTGCGACGACACGATGAAAAATCGTGCCCGTGTAATGCCCCTGATCGACGTATTTCAAGAATTGCGCGACCGTCAGCGGAGCCCGCTCACCGTTCAATTCCACGGTGAAATTTCCCAATGAAGTAACCACTAAAATCTGGGTGGCGGCCGCCGGTGCCGCCGCGGGGGCAGCCGGTGCTGCAGGCTTGGCCGCAGCTTTCGGGGATTCCGCAGGCGTAGCCGCGGCGGTGGCCGCAGCGGCGGCCGGCGCGGTTTCGGCTGCGAAAGCCGGGGCCAGAGCGGCGTTTGAGATCAATCCGATGAGCAATAAGAGCTGTTTCATGCCGGGATTCTACTCGAATAGGTACAATCTTGAGCTATGTCCGCAAGCAAAGATTCAACAGCCGTCATTACCCGATTCGCGCCCAGCCCCACCGGATCATTGCATCTGGGTAACGCGCGGACGGCCTTCTTCAGTCATCTATGGGCCCGCAAGAGCGGTGGGCGCTTTATATTGCGCATCGAGGACACGGATGCCGAGCGCAGCCAGCTGCGCTTTCGCGACGAGTTGATGGCGCAAATGCGCTGGTTGGGCTTGACTTGGGATGAGGGCCCGGACATCGGCGGCGCGTCCGCTCCCTATTCCCAGGCCGAACGCGGCGAGTACTACCAAACCCTGTTTGCGCGCTTGGCGGCAAGTGGCGAGGCGTACCCGTGCTATTGCACGGCGGAGGATTTGGAGCTCTCACGCAAACTGCAGCGCATGGCCGGTAAACCGCCGCGATATGCGGG
>JAYTXS010000017.1:0-8248 GCA_043742845.1 Gammaproteobacteria bacterium | reverse complement strand
GGGACGAAGTGCACATTTTGCTGGTACCAGGTGTAATTCTCCTTGCCGACGCCGGAAGGACCGGTCTTGCGCGGAGCCATTCGTGCCAGCCACGCAATGAATTCCTCGGTGGCCTTGCGCGCGTCGACGACGGCCTCGCGCAGTTCCGGTGCCGCTCCCTTAAGATCGGCTTGTTGACTTCCCTCCAACGTGCTCACGGTCAGCGTCCCGGCCTCGAGCGACGCCAGCGCGCTCACTTGATTGCGCAATTCTTGTTGACCGTAAATCCACAAGTCTCGCGCGTTGCTGTCCTTCAGGTTCTCGCGTGCCTGTGTAAGCAGCGCGGGGATCGCGCCGATCTTCGCGGTCAAGTCGCGTTGTGCCTCTGTGGGCAGCGGAAAGCGGTAGGCGTAGAGTTCAATTTCCGGATACGTGATTGGCCCCTCGCGCGCGGGCACGTCTGTGCGGGCCGGCCATATGCTGACGTAGAAGGCTGGGTCTCGCGCCCAAGGCCGCAGTACCCTTAAGTTGAAGTCGAGTCCGCTCATCTCTGCGGCAACCAACTTATAGTCATTAAGCTGCGGAGTCGACCAGCCCTTGGTATCGATGACATCCAGCCGTTTGCGCCACGCCTTGAGTGCCACCGCCTTTGTGGCCATGGCCGCGGCGCCATAGTCGGGCACATTGCCGCGCATAACGGGCCGTTCAAACTCGCGCCACTGTTCGAAGAGCGTCACGAGGGCGGTATAGCCGCCTGTCGCAGCCGGCACGGGTTCGGCGTAAACGCCGGTCAGCGTCGCAAGAAACAAGGGAGCGAGGGCCATCAGCCGACGCAGTCCAGGACTAGTCATCGCGTTTTCTCCTTGCACGCGCAATCACGCGCGATAGATGGGATAGCAGTTCAGCTGTTCGTCCCATGAAGCGTGCCGCCGGCAAAAAAACTCCAAGCGCGCGGCGGGATCGGCGCGAAATACCGTGTCATCTTCGAGCCTGCGTTCGAATTCCTCGCGCAGGGCTGCGTTGGTTGCGGACATTTCCCGCGCGATTTGCTCCGCCACGTAAGGCTCTAGCTGCTCCTTCTGCTCGAAGCAAGCATTAAAAAATCCCCATGCGGCGAAGGAATCGGGTGCTTGCGGTTCGAGCAAGGCAACGATCAATCGGGACAAGGCCTGCGCGATTGGAACGAACAGCGCAGGATCCGCGGTCTTGCGTTCGAGCGGCTGCCATTGCCCAGCAATATCCGCGCGCATGCGCCCCTCGAACGGCTGCCGCGAGAACGCTACGCGGGTGGCCCGGAATTGTTCGAGCGCCAGCGGGGTTAGGCTCGCCGGCAGCGGCGCCACGGTGATGCCATGCCGCTGAAGGCGCCGGCCAATTTTCTGAGCATAGGCACGCGGGATGAAATAGCCCAAGCTGGGCGCCTTAACGACCAGCGTGGGTTCGATGCGACTGCGATAGCGCACCCGCCAGATTTGCGGGGTTGTCGGATCGTAAATTGTAGCTTGACCGCCCGAGATGGCGGAGAGCGTGCGCGTGTAGGCATAGCCCCGAAAGTCGATGTACTGCGCTTCGGCGTCGCCTTCGGGGGTGCTCGTCTTGCCCGCGGCGGCCGGTTCTCTCCAGCCCGATTTATAGTCCAGAGTCACATCGGCACCGCTCAGCCGATAGGCCGTCGCATCCGCGGCGCGCGTCATCGCCAGCCAGCCCGGCCCGTGCTCCGCGGTGAGTTCGGCAAGGCCCACGATGGAGTTGCGCATCGCCTGCACACGCTTTGCATAGGGCTTCCACGAATGAGTTTCCACCAACACCGTAAAGCGATTGCGTTGCGGAAAGTAGCCGGTCGAAAAGCGCGGCGAATACACGGTCAGGACGAATCCGGATTCGGGGTTGTCGGTCTCGAACAGATCGGGGTAGAAGGGCAGAGGGAGTGAGCCTTGCCGGGCGAGCTTGTCGATCAAGGCGTCGCGAAGCTCTATACCGCTTTGCCGCAGTTGCGGGTCGCCTTGATTGATGGGCTCGACTTGGATGGAGATGTCAGGCTCGAAATCCGCGCCGTCGGTGACGTGCAGATCGGCACAGATCAGGGGATCCCAGGTGTCGATGAGGCTCAGCATGGCCTGCATCTCCGGCGTATCCGCCTTCGTGTAATCGCGGTTGAGATTGATGTTCTCGGAGGTCGTGCGCCAGCCGGTGACCTGCGGCCCGTTCTGATTCGGTCGGTTCCAACGCCCTACCCGTTCATGACCGTCGGTATTGAATGCGGGGACAAACAGCAGTGCAATGCGCTCCAGCGCTGCACGGGCAGCGGTGTCCGACAGCAGTTCGCGCAAAGCGATGAAGCCCGCGTCCTTGCCATCGCTTTCACCGGGATGAATTCCTGCCTGAATCATCAGGACCGGAATACGCTGCTCGCGCAGATCCTGCGCCGAGAGCGCGCCGCTGCGCGACGCGATCAGAGCCCGTAGCGGCCGACCTTCGGCTGAATCGCCGTAGCTGAATGCGCTCACTGTGTTGGGCCATGTGGCGGCGATGGCCGCCCATAGACGATCGACTTCATCGATGCGTCCGGTCTGCGTAAAAGCGGATTGCTCCGCCAATGTCAGGAGGGTTTCATTCATGACGGCGCTCTTGGAGCCAGGGTGCGCGGGCGGCGCGCCGACCGCAGCATTTGGATCGCGGCGTAAAGCACTACCACCAGCACCAGCCAACGCAGCCAAGCGATTGGCAGAGATTTCACGATATAGGCGGCCACCAGCACCCCCGGAATTCCACCCAGCGCGAGCCCCAGCGCGGCGCCGCGATTGTAGCGGCCGCTACGGACGAAGCGGGCGCCGCCGATCGGCATGAGCAGCCCGCACGATCCCATCATGATGGGGAAGGCAGCCAGCGGACTCATGCCGAGCAAACTCACCAAAATCAAGCAGGGCGCGTACAGTCCGACGCCCAGCATCATCAGGGCGCCGAGAAAGGCGTTGATCAACACGGCCGCGATCAGACGCGGCCCCATCAATCCCAGCGCATCACCGCCGCCCGGCATCCATTGCATATTGCTGGCGAAGAACAGCACCGCCGCGCAGAGCAGTGATCCCCCCATTCCCAGCTGAATGGCGCGCCGCGACAGACGCGCGACGAAGCCGACGCCGAACCAAGCCCCCAGCACGGCTGCGGCTACCATGGTGTAGAGCGTGACCCAATCCACGCTCACAATGGAGATGAAGATCAACGCCTGTGACATCGACGGCAGGGCCTGGCCGACATTTAGAGTGCCCGGGATTTGCTCGTCCGGCATGCGCGCGCGAAGCTTGAAATAAGCAGTCGTCGGTGCAAAGGAGCCGATGCCCAGTGTGTCGAAGAAATTGGTGACGAAGCCGACCAGCGGATCGGCCCAACGTACCCTGCGCGATTCCGTCCAGGCGGCCAGCTCCTCGGGGGGCACCGTTTCATGGCGCGCGCGGGCGCGCTCCAGCGCCCACCAGCAGCCGATGTAGGCGATGCCAACCACCGCGATGGTCGATACCAGGACGATGCTGCCGGTGTTCATGTCATTCCACGTCTGGGTAGGGGCCAGTGCCGCCGTCCGCGATGAAGCGATCGACGCGGGCCGTCAGCACCGGGAGGGGCACCGAACCCAATTCCAGCACGGTGTCGTGGAAAGCGCGCAGATTGAATTTAGCACCGAGCGCCTTTTGCGCCTTGGCCCGAGCCTTGAGAATAGCGTCTTCGCCGAGATAATAGGACAGGGCTTGCGCGGGCCATGCGATGTATCGGTCGACCTCGGTTTGAATTTCATGTTCTGGGAGCGCGGTGTAGTCGCGAAAGTAGGTGATGGCTCGGTCGCGGCTCCAGCCTTGGGAGTGAATTCCGGTATCGACCACGAGACGGGCGGCGCGCCAGATCTGATAGTTGAGCATGCCAAAGCGGTCGTAGGGGGTTTCGTACATCCCCATCTCCAGGCCGAGCATTTCACAATACAGCGCCCAACCTTCACCGAAGGCGGAGATGTAGGTGTGCTGGCGGAACTCCGGCTGCTGCTTGTGCTCGAGCGCCAGCGACATCTGGAAAGCATGACCGGGCGCGGACTCGTGCAGAGTCAGTGCCGTGAGGTTGTAAAGCGGACGACTAGGCAGATCATAGGTGTTCACCAGGTAAAGGCCAGGGCCGCCACGCCCGGATGTATAAAAAGGCGCGAGATCATCCGGCACGGGCTTTATGGCGAATCGTGCCCGCGGCAGCCGGCCAATGTATTGCGAGGCCTTACCGTCGAATCGCTTGGCGATCCAGGCCGCGCGCATCAACAGCTCTTGCGCATTCTTGGCGTAGAAGCGCGGATCCGTACGCAGAAACTTGAGGAAGGCCGGAAAATCTCCCTTGAAGCTCGTGTCCTTCATGACGCCCAGCATTTGCTCGTGCAGTCTGGCAACTTCCGCTTCGCCGAATGAATGGATGGCGGCGGGTTCAGTATCCAGCGTGGTGAACTCCAAGATCTTGGACTGGTAGAACGCCTTACCGTCCGGCAGGTCGTAGGCGGCGAGAGTGGTGCGCGTGCCGGGCAGGTATTCATCGCGCATGAACTTCAGCAGCTCCCGGTACGCGGGCTGCACGGAATCACGAATGGCCTTGATTGCCAACGCACGAAGTCCAGCCTGTTCGGCCTCGGACACTCCGCTTATGTCATTGAAAGGGGTGTAGAACAGGTTCGCCTCAGGCGTGGAGTCGGTGACCGCGCTGATCGAGGCGTCTCGGCCCTGCATGGTCACCTGTGGCGGCGTGAATCCGCGCTTCAATCCCAGGCGCATCTCGGCAATTTGTTCATGAAAGTAGCGAGGGACGTCGTTCATTTGCCCGATCCAGTTGCGGTAGTCCCGCACTGTCCGATAGGGACGGCGTGCCGTGTAGCCCAGATTCGTCCAAAAGGTGGTGTCCGCATTGGCGGGCATCTCGTAGTCGCGAAATTTCTGACTGGCGATCAGCGCCTGGATTTGTGGGTGGTACACGTCGTAATTCAGTTGCTCTGCGGCGGAGAGATCAGCCCGCGGGATGGAATCGAGTTTGCGCAGCACGTCTTGCCACATGCGCAGCCGCGTCTCCTGACTGGCCGGATCGACTTTGGGCAGATGGTCTTGAACGGGCTTCTGCGAGTCCTCGCCGTCGGGGATCTGTTCGTCTCGCCACTTCCACTCCGCCGTATAAATAGTCTGAAATCGCGCATCGGCGTCACCGGCTCGCGACGT
Source organism: Gammaproteobacteria bacterium (assembly GCA_043742845.1). Taxonomy (GTDB): domain Bacteria; phylum Pseudomonadota; class Gammaproteobacteria; order Steroidobacterales; family Steroidobacteraceae; genus Bog-1198. The sequence continues at coordinate 3,038 of JAYTXS010000017.1, read as the reverse complement.
ATTGCCGCACAGGCTCGATGCCGCCGCACACAGCGCGGCCAAAGTCCAAGCAGAGAGTGAACGCATGACGGATCCCTTCAGCGGTGGTTATTTTTTAATGATGACACGGGCGCGCCGAAGCGTCGTAGGTCAAAGGCGGCGATCGGCAGCCGCGGTGTGCGCTCGGCAACCAGATCCGCGACCAATTCGCCGGTAATGGGCGCCAGCGTCAGCCCGATGTGTTGATGCCCGACGGCGTAATACAGTTTGATCGGGGCGCCAGGAGCACGTCCGATGCCCGGCAGGTAATCCGGCAACACCGGCCGCGCGCCCACCCAGCTTGCGCCACTGGGTTCGCAAGCGAAGCCTAGCGCACGCACGGTGCGACGCAGCCGTGCGGGCTTGCGGGGGTCGGCCGGCGCATTTGCATCCGCGAATTCCATATAGCTCGAGGCGCGCAAGCGTCCGGTCATCGGGGTCACGAGTGTGTGCTCGCGCGTATAGACCACCGGCGCATCCAGAAACGGCGCCTGTCCGGGCAATTCGATGTGGTAGCCCCGGATCGACTGCAATGGCGCATGCAATCCGAACGGCGCCAGCAGCGGTGCAGATCCCATGCCCGCACATACAACTACGCCGGCGACAGTCATCGGAGCCCGATCGCTGTGGATCTCGATTACGTCGCCGCGCGGCAGCAGTGCGCGCACATCAGCGTGCAAAAATTTAGCTCCATGAGTCGCCGCAGCCGCCGCAAATGCGCGTACGGCCTCGAGGGGATCGACAACGTGTGCAGAGTCCTCGAACCACAGCCCGCCGGCCGTGTCTGCGCCGGCCGCTCGCTGCAACGGGAGCAACTCGGCGGCAGCGACCTCGCGTGTGCGGATGCCGAGCTGCGCCATCACTCGGGCCTGTGCAGCCATGACGGCCCGGCCTTGCTTGCCGAGATCGACTTCATAATGACCGTTGCGCCGCAGCAGGTCAGATCTGCCCACCTCGTCGAGCCAGCGCGACCAATGCGCAGCGGCCGGAAGCACCAGCGGAGCTAGGTGCGGTGTATTCGCGTCGCGCCGCAAGGCAGCCGCAGCGAAACGCCGTATCCAGGGCAACATGCCCAAGACTTCTCGCGCGGGCAGGTCGAGTGCCCCGCCGAACAGGAATAAATCGCGCCAAAATCCGAACAGCAAGCCAGGGGAAGGCAAGGGCTGCACCAGTTCCGCCGCGATATGGCCAACGTTGCCGAAGCTGGCGCCGGCGACGCCCGGCGCAGCGCGGTCGAGCAGCAATACCTGACGTCCCTCGCGCGCCAGGGCAAAAGCCACGGCCGCTCCGATCACTCCGGCGCCTATCACGGCAAACGCACCTTGCTCGCTCATGGCTATACCGTATACGATCTACGATCTTGCAAGCAATGCCTGGTGGTGTAAAGATCATGACTACTTCCGTTTCATGCACTTGGTCCGGGGTCTTTCCGGCTGCCACGACGCAGTTCAACTCCGCGCTGGAGGTCGATTTGCCGGCGACTCAACGCGTGCAAAAGGCGCTGCTGAACGACGGCGTCCACGGTTTGGTGCTGATGGGCACGGTGGGCGAGGGCAATTCCTTGACTGCGGAAGAGAAGCGGCGGGTTCTGGCTGCGGCGCTCGAAGTCAGTGAGGGAAAGGTGCCTGTTATTGCCGGCGTTTCGGAGTTTACGACCGCGGCGGCGACAAGCTTCGTGCGCGACGCGGAACGCATCGGAGCGAGCGGATTCATGGTGCTTCCCGCGATGGTATACGTGCCGACTGCGGCGGAGCTTGAATTTCATTTCCGCGCGGTGGCGGCGGCGACCGGGCTGCCCATCATGCTGTACAACAATCCACCCTCGTATCGGGTGAACATCGACATCGCGACGCTCGGGCGTCTCGCGGAGGTGCCGAACATCGTGTCGATCAAGGAGTCGGCGCCCGATTCGCGCCGTTTTACCGACATCATCAACGCTTTTGGTGAGCGCTTCGTCTTGTTCGCGGGACTCGACGACATCGCCTTCGAAGGCCTGACCCTCGGCGCCAAGGGTTGGGTCTCCGGCCTGACGAACGCCTTTCCGATCGAATCGCTGCTGCTTTATTCGGCGTTGTGCGACGGCGACCTCGAGACTGCGCGCAAGATCTACCGATGGTTCATGCCGCTGCTGCACTTGGACGCGGAACACGATCTGGTGCAATCCATCAAGCTCGCCGAGCAAGTCATGGGCCGAGGTTCGGAACGCGTGCGGCCGCCGCGTTTGCCGCTCGCGGGCGAGCGCCGAGCCGCCGTCATCGCGATGGTGGAACGCGCCCGGGACTCGCGGCCCCGATAATGCCGGCCATCCGCGTCGTTGATTCGCACACAGGGGGCGAGCCCACGCGCCTGGTGCTCGAGGGCGGTCCCGATTTGGGCGATGGCCCGCTGGCGGAGCGGCTGCAGAGATTCCGCGATCAATTCGATGCGTATCGCTCCGCAGTCGTCAACGAGCCGCGTGGCTCCGATCCCTTGGTCGGGGCGCTGCTGGTCAAGCCGCATCGCGCCGACTGCGGCCTTGGTGTGATCTTCTTCAATAACGTAGGCTACTTGGGGATGTGCGGGCATGGCACCATCGGCCTGATTGCATCGCTCAAGCACTTGGGCGAACTTGCGCCAGGAGTGGTCAAGATAGACACGCCCGTCGGCGCCATCGAGGCAAGTTTGGGCATAGATGGCCGTATCAGTGTGGATAATGTGGTGAGCTACCGTGCGGCGCAAAGTGTCGCGGTGGACGTTCCCGGAATCGGAAAGGTGTTGGGCGATGTTGCCTGGGGAGGCAACTGGTTCTTTTTAATCTCCGAGCATGGTCAGAGCATCGACCTGCCGCACGTCGATGCTCTGACCGACTTTACTTGGCGTGTGCGCGCCGCCATCAATACCCAGGGATACCCTCTGGTCGATCACATCGAACTTTTTGCGCCTGCCGGTGTGCCCGGCGCCCATAGCCGCAACTTCGTGCTATGTCCCGGGAAGGCCTACGACCGTTCCCCTTGCGGCACGGGGACCAGTGCCAAACTTGC
>JAYTXS010000016.1:0-3602 GCA_043742845.1 Gammaproteobacteria bacterium | reverse complement strand
GTATTTCTTACGCGAAACTTCGTTCCGTGCACTTTCGTGATCGCAGTGGCTACCAGACCCTTCGCTGCGCATGCCTGGGTCCAGATCGGCAACTCCGTTCTGAACGACACCGCAGAGTACGCGCAGCTCTTTCAGCCATTGCTCGGTGTTGGCGGCGGAGTCGTATGAGGACATGTTTCGATATGTCATAGCCGTCGGCAATCCCCAAAGCGCCTCGAGCTGTGAAGCGCTTGCTTTGATTCGCCGGCGAATAGAGGATCTCGGCGCACTATGGCATACCGCGATGCAGCAACCTGGATTTTGCGCAGCATACGTTCGTCAAGAGTTCTCGAGCGGCACCGCTATTGTGCTGCCCGAGTCGCGTGGGATCATTTTCGGAGCAATGTTTCGTTCCTCAAGCGGCAGTGTTGCCGAAAGTTCCGGCGCTATCCGGTCCATCCCCAAGCCTCTCGTAGATCGCATACTCGAGTCGAAGGCCCGGTCGCTCGTCAGTGACTACTGGGGGCATTACGTGGTCGCCCTTCTGTATCCGGAGAATGCGCGCTCTATCGTTATGAGAAGCCCAGTGAGTAGTGTTCCCTGTCACTATCTACAAGTAGGGTCGGTGCGCGTCTTCTTCTCTCACGCTGCGGATTGCATTGCTCTGAACCTCACTGCGCTATCCATAAACTGGGATTGCATCACGGCACAATTAGTGGCTGGCGACTACATTACGAGCGAAACGGGGGTCAATGAAATCCGCGCGCTTGAATGCGGAGCATGCATCGAGTGCATGCCTCATGGTTACGCCGAACACTCCTATTGGGATCCTCGTCCGCTGCTGGTCAATGCATCGCTCGATGACTTTGCTGCGGCCGCGGATGCTCTGGCGGAGGCTACACAATACAGCGCCAGCGCAATCTCATCGCCCCACCAGCATCTCCTGGTGAATCTTTCCGGGGGCCTCGACTCCTCCATCGTGTTGAGCACGCTCGCTAAGGCGCCGCACCGGCCTAAACTCTCCGCAGTTAACTATTACTCCCACGGCTGCGGCGATGAACGCCGGTTCGCACGAGCCATGGCGGAATTTGTCGATTGCCCACTAATTGAGCTGCCACGCAACGACCGATTGGATTTGCGTTCCCGCTTTGATCGCTGTAATTGGACCGTCCAGCCGGTGCTCAACTTTTCCGCTCCGGATACCGAGGAGCGCACCATTGCCATGGCGCATAGCCTAGGGGCCTCAGCAATTGTCGATGGCGAACTCGGAGACAACATATTCGGCAATAACGTGAGCCCGGGCGCTCTGGTTGAATGCCTCCGTAAACGCTGGCTGGGTCCGGCCTTCTTCTCCGCGGCTATTGACTATGCTCAGCTCACCCGGCAGTCGCTATGGCGCACTTTGGCTCAAGTCTACGCAGAGAATTTGGACTTAGCATCTCACCCCAATTTCACCGTGGCGCGCGAATTGTGGCGACGTCGCACCGCAGAAGCTGCGCGCACAACGAATCTCGCCTCCGCCCATGCAGAGGAGCGTTACGCGGACGTAGCAGATCGCTTCGTTCACCCCTGGCTACACCGCTCGCGGCTCCTCGCGCCCGGCTCCCACGCATTGCTGTTGGGCCTCATTACCGTGACGTCGGCCGCTTATCATTCGCCCTTCGCTGGTTCTGGCGACCCGCCGCGAGTATCTCCCTTACTCAATCAGCCCTTGGTCGAAGTTGCTCTCGGAATTCCCGCCTATCTACATTGCAAGTCCGGACAAGATCGGGCGGCCGCCCGCTGCGCCTTCGCGCAGCGCTTGCCCGCCGCCATCTTGCGGCGAGGCCGGGGCAAGGGGGGCCCCAACCTCTGGGCTAGAGATGTGATCCACAACAATATCGTATACCTACGCGAATTCCTTCTTGACGGCATTCTGATGCAGCGTCGTTTGCTCGACCGTGCCAAACTCGAAACCGCACTCTCCCCGCATATTGAAAAATCCAGCGCCCTCGTGGGAGACATTTTCGCGAAGCTCTACATCGAAGCGTGGCTGCGCAAATGGCAGCCAGTTGCAGTGCCGACGCTGGGCCGGCCGTGACTGTCGCGAGTAATTACGGACCCTGGTCGCGCGTCGCGGCGCGTAGGCGCCGCCAGCGCCCATACAGTGGGCCGTTCTCAGGCTTATCGCCCTCCTCATCTTTCAGCCAAAATCGAAACCAGTCCATCTGCCGCTCGAAGTTCACCAATTGATGCGCCGGCTGAATCAGACGGTGCGTCTCGTTGGGGAACACGTACATGTCGATCGGCTTTCCCGCCTCCCGCAAAGCGCTCCACAACGGCAGAGACCTCAGGTATTCGGTATCGCTGGCCTGGATCAGAATTGGCGTGTTGATTTTCGATGCCTTATTCGCTACGGACATCTCCTGCCATCGGCCGTCAGGATCACAACGGGGATCCGGCATGTGCAGTCGCGCATAGATGCCATTCTTCGGATCGCGTCGCCAGGCAGCCGTTTCGAAGAGATCCCAACTCGCACGCTCTAAGACGCTACCGCTGCGAAACGCCGCTGCGGCGATGCCGCGTGCGGCGTTCTTGCCCAGCGAGTGCGCCAGACAGTACAACCCGAAATCCGATCCATAGCTGTGCCCCGATAGTCCGACGCGCCCGCTGTCCACACTGCCCGCCCTATCCTCGTCCTCGATTAGCGCTGCCACGATGTCACACGCAACAGGATAGATGCGGCTCAAGTCGGATTCGCGCGCCATAATCTCGAAGAGCGGTACATCCACGCAGATGACTAAGAATCCCTGATGTGCAGCGACAAATTCGGGCGCGTTGTCTGAATCGCCGCCCTGTAGAAAACCCGGTCCGCAGGTATAAGAGGTGATTATCAAGGGATACTTGCGTGCCGGCTCATAGTTGTCCGGCAGAACCATAATCCCATGTCCGGGATAGCCCTCTGAGGTCGGCCACGTGTGCCACTTCGCGCGTCCGTGCGTCAATGCCCGCAGCTCTGCATTGGGATCCAGCAGCATTCGTGAAACTCCAGAGAATAAATCAACCGCTATTAGCTTCGGTGGCTCGTCCGGAGCATCGACGCCCACCACGATCTCGCGGCCAATTATTCGAAGGGATGCCAACTCGGAGCCCAAGGTATATATCTCGCCTCCGCAATCATGGATTAGGCGCACCTTGTTACCGGTCGGGTTCCAGCCATAGATCAACGCACGTCCCGGTGGCGGTTCCGCCAGTGGGCGGCGCTCCTGTGGGCCCTGCGGCGAGACCGCCACGAAGTAAATTTCCGTTTCATCCGGCGACCATCCCAGAATGGTGATTTTTTTTGCGAAGCATTCCGCGATGCCGCATCTCAGAGTGCTTCCCGTTTTTTCCCCTCCCCCACGTCGCGGGTCGAGTTGCAGCGTATACGCGCCTAGGTAAGGCTCACCCCTCGGACCGGGCGTTTCATTGACGGGCACCGCCGTCGCACGATACACCCTGCTTTCGACACATTTTTCCCCACAAGCGCCGACCGCACTTGCTGATTTCCCTTCGACCTCATCGCCTGCTTCCTCCTCGGACTTCGGTCTCAGCTCCCGCCGCCGAATGTCGTACAGCGCCGTGCTCGCGCCACTCCAACCCGG
>JAYTXS010000015.1:0-6194 GCA_043742845.1 Gammaproteobacteria bacterium | reverse complement strand
CACGCGCGCACCAAGCGCAATGTCGGGAAGCCCGCGTGTGCAGTCATGCGTCGGACCTGCCGGTTCTTGCCCTCGCGCAGCGTCAATTCGAGCCAGGCGGTCGGGATCTTCGCGCGATGACGAATGGGTGGATCACGTGGCCACAGGTTATCGGGTATGCCGATGACGCGCGCGCCGGCAGGTTTCGTCCTGAAATCACCCAACGTCACGCCTTCACGAAGCGCCAGCAGCGCCGCGGCGGTCGGTTCGCCTTCCACTTGGGCCCAATAGACCTTCGGCAGCTTGTCGCGAGGGCTGGAGATGCGTGCCTGCAATACGCCGTTATCTGTCAGCAGCAGCAATCCTTCGCTGTCGGCGTCGAGTCGGCCGGCGGGGTGCACATCTTTAACGGGAATGAAATCGGCGAGTGTGCGGCGACCCGCTTCCGGTCGAAACTTACAGACGACGCCGAAGGGTTTATTAAAAACAATCAGCACGTGCGCGAGCTTACGCTAAACATTGCTCGATCAGGTTCGACGGTACCGTCGTGGCAGGGACCGAATACGACGCGGCGCGGCGACGGCGTGGCCGATCTGCGCTGTGAGGCGCATCCTGCGGCGGATCGAACCAAACGCGCACGTCTTGATCGAGACCGGCGCCATGCATGTAACTGTAGAGCGCTTTGCGTAGGCCGGCACCCAAAAAGTCGTGATCGGTGCCGACCGGGTCGTCGAACGCGAGGTCATTATGAGCAAACGTGACGTTCGCCGGATTTCGTAAAGTGATCCCGTACTTCTCGGGGTGCAGGCCAATGGGAGAATGCGCCGTTGCCGCGAAACGATGCCAGTAGGCCGATTGGATGCACCCTGCGGCGAATAGCTGGCGCACACGATCGAGCGCGTCGACTGTGTCTTGTGTCGTCTCTGTCGGAAATCCATACATTAAGTACGCATGCACCATGATCCCGGCATTGGTGAATGCGCGTGTGACACGTGCCACCTGCTCGACCGTGACGCCTTTCTTCATGAGTTCGAGCAATCGATCCGACGCCACTTCTAGCCCCCCGCTGACCGCCACGCAGCCGGCGTCGGCGAGCAGGCGACAGTGCTCTGGGGTAAATGCCTTTTCGAATCGTATATTGCCCCACCACGTGATTTTGAGCTTCTCGGCAATCAGGCGTTTCGCCAGTGCGCGCATGACTGACGGCGGTGCCGCCTCATCGACGAGGTGGAAGCCCGTCTGACCTGTTTCCTGAATGAGTCCGCGAATGCGCTCCAGAATGAGGTCCGTGCCGGGCCGGTCATAACGGCCGATGTAGTCGAGCGAGACGTCGCAGAACGAGCATTTCTTCCAGTAACAGCCATGCGCCAGAGTAATCTTGTTCCAGCGGCCGTCCGACCAGAGACGGTGCATGGGGTTCATCATTTCCATCAGCGACACGTATTGCTCGAGCGGTAAGCCCTCGTAGGTGGGTATGCCCGTATCGCGCTGTGCAATGTCGTGCTGCGTCACGTCGTTCTCGAGTACGACGGCATTGCCGCGGCGCACGAAGGTTCGAACCAGCGATGCCTGATGACCGCTTAAGCGGGTCAGCAGGTTCAGCAGTGGGCGTTCACCATCGTCGAGAGTGACGTAGTCGAAGTAGTCAAACACGCGCGGCTCGCGCAGGCCGCGCAGCTCGGTGTTTACCCAGCCACCGCCCAAGATCAGCGTCGTTTTGGGTCTTTGCGCACGAATCGCTCGCGCCATACGAAATGCGCCGTAAACGTTGCCCGGAAACGGCGTGGTGACCGCCACCACGTCGGGTTGGCGTGAGATGACGAGTTCCAGCGCGAGCTCATCCAGCGTCGTGTCGATGAGCGTCGGTTCGCCCGACAGAGCCTCATCTAGTGGATCGAACGAGGCGGCGCTTGCGGCCAGGCGTTCGCCGTAGCGTGCGAACTCGAAGCGCGGGTCGATGCCCTGCCGCCACACATCAGCGAGGTCATCAATGTACAGGCTGGCCAGGTAGCGAGCCTGTTCCGTAGAGCCCAATGTGCCGAAGGCGGACAACAGTTGTGCGTCGAGAGCCACGTGCTCTGCCGTCGGCGGCGGGCTCAAGTGTTCGAAGCGCGGACCCTCGGGAAGAAACGAGCGTCCGATGATGCGAAACGCAAGGCTCGGATCGCGGCCTTGCAGGAATCGCACGGTAGGCGCCACTGTGTCGATGTAACGGTCGGCATGGGCTAGAAATTGTTTGATCGAGGGCGGCACAGGAGCGCGCTTGCCGAGCTTTCGAGCGCGCCCATCCAGTTCGTTGGCCATGCGCGCAAGCAGTGGCGCCGAAAACAGCCTAAGGAACAAACTGAGCGACGCGTCAGCTTGGGTGACTTCGAGGCCGAGGCGGGTTGCGTGCAAGCGCAGAAATCCGGTCAGATACGCCGTCGCAGGATACGGCGTATTGAGTTGGATCATCGGCGGGGTGACTAGTAATACGCGCATGATATCCGTAGCAGCTTTTCGGATCAGTGCTCCGGCACAAGTCGCAACGTGTCGGTGGTATGGCGATCCACGGCGCCTTGGGAATACACCAACGGAAAATAGCGGCCCTCACTCCAGAGCGGCAAGAGATCGTCATAATGCTTGCTGCTGGGTTGTCCACTCTGTCCAGGCACGTTGATCGCCCGTGAATTGTCCCAATCTGCAAGGTCGATGATCTGCCGGTAGCTGGCGCCGTCGGTTTGCTCGAAGGAGCCATCTTCGAACCACGTCGCCTGCAGAACATCTCCGTCGCCCGGCCGTTCAACCGGTCCTCTATCGAACAGAGGCGCGCCACCCGGCAACTGATCGATCGCGTGAAGGAAACGGACGTGGTGCAAATGCCCCCAGGACCACCCTTGCACGTCGTTTCCCTGTAGCGCTACCAAGCGAGTGCGGGCGTCCTTCAGAGTGCTGAGCAATAGACGGGCGGGGTTCTGTGCCGGAGTTGAACCGACTACCCGTGAATGGGGTTGCGTCAATTCGGCGATCACCTGAGCGATCGGCAACGTGCCCAAGGCCGCGCGCGCGTTCTCCGGCACCATCAGAGCGGTGACGGCCTTGCGCAATTCCACCACCCATAATTCGTAGAGTGCGGCCTGCGGTGAATCCGTGCGCAGGGCGCAATCCCAGGAAAGCAACAGTTGCGCTGCCGAGTAGTCTTGATCGGGTGCGCGTTGCATTTCGTCCGGCAGCGTGGAACGCAGCAGACTTTGCAAGGTGCGCGCGTGCAGGGACACGACATCTAATTGAAAGGCTTCCATGTCCGCTACATTGAGTTTGTGCGCTGCGCGTTTTGCGCCTTCCACGAGTTCCGTGACGCGCAGATACCGGGCAGGGTCTGCCCATTCGTTACCCACGGCGTAACCGTAGTGGTCGGGGATCATCTTTTGATTGGCGGTTGCGATGAAACCCGTGACCGGATTGAAGCTATGCGGCAGCTTCGTCGTCGGCACGAAGCCACTCCATTCGAACGCACCATCACCGGGGACGGGCAACAATCCGCTCCAGTTCTTTCGCACCGGCGCCAAGCCGACGGAATGCTCGCCGATGTTGCCTTGAACGTCCGCATACACGATATTTTCGGAAGGCACTTTCCAGCGCGGCATCGCAGACTCGAATTGCTGCCAATTCTTTGCTCGATCAAGGGCGAGCGATCCTAGATAACCGGCGGTTCCCGGTTCCACGCCAACCCAGCGCAAGGCCAGCGCGCGCCTGCCGTCCTGCCACAGGACCGGTCCATGACGTGTAAATTTAATCGGAACCGAGACGGATTTCGAATTTCGTACCGCGATGACTTCGGTTCTCGTTTCCATGCGCTGCCAGCCGCTGGGTGTCGAATAGCGTTCCGGATCGGCGGGATCGAGAGTTTCCAAATACAGGTCCTGTTGGTCGAGCCCGAAGATCGTGAATCCCCAGGCGATGTGCTCATTATGGCCTAAGGCGACGCCCGGCAGCCCCGGCTCGCCGGCACCGATGACATTCCAGCCCGGCGCCACCAGGTGCACGATGTATCGCAGCGACGGCTCTGCAATGACGCGATGCGGATCGTTCGCCAGAAGGGGCTTGCCGGTCGCAGTCAAGTGGCCCGAAATAGTCCAGTTATTGCTCTCCCGCAGCGGCCGCAACTCGATACGCTGATCGCTGCTGACGATGTCCTTCACGAGCGTCGGGGACAAGCCACCGTAGTTTACCGCCGGCGCGGGATCCAACTCGACGGCGGGGTCGAACGCGAACAGATCGGTGGCCTGGCGGGCACCGAGCAAGGACACGAGTTCGGCGTGCTGAAGTTCCGTCCCTGCGTTTCCTGTCATCGCGTAGGCGGCCAAGCGGTTCAGACAATCCTCGGGCTGCCAATGCTCAGGACGGAATCCGGCCATGCCGAACTCGACCGGAAGTCCGGGGCCGCCCGGTGCTTGCGCAGCGTCGATAGTGGCATTGATGCCGGCAGTGAAGGCTTCGAGAATTGCCTTGGCATCCGGCGCATAACTCGCGAACTCCGCATTCATGTTGCCGCGGTAGTGCAGGCGCCGCGCATTGCTGTCGCGCTCGACTGCTGTCGCCCCCAGTACTTCAGCCAGTCGGCCCTGACCCGAGCGCTTCCACAGTTCCATCTGGAACAGTCGGTCTTGCGCAACGACGAATCCCTGGGCAAAGAACAGGTCATGTTGATTCTTCGCGTAGATATGCGCAACGCCCCAGCGGTCACGCTGCACGCGTACGGGCATGAGAAGTCCCGGGATCGCCTTCTCGCCTTGGATTTGTGAATCGGCCACGGCGGCCATGCCGATGTTGAGGGCCGCGAAGTAAAGCAAAGAACACAGACCGAATGTCGATACAGGGGCCGATAGGGGTGTCATACGCGCAATCCTCCGTCGAAGCGCCGCGCTTCATTGATGAGCCAGGAATGAAATGCAGCACCGTGCGGTTTATCGAGTGCCGCGCTGCTCCAGGCCAGAAAGTGAGCTTCGGGAAGCGGCAGTTCGAGAGGCAGTACCTGCACCAGGGTCCCCAACGCCAAGGCACTCGCGGCCAGTGAATACTGCGCCAACGCAAAGCCGTAGCCCTCGAGCGCTGCGTCGATGGAAGCGCTCGGCAATGAGAACACCAAGTCGCGGCGCAAATTGGCGGCCGACATTACCGCTGCGCGCGCTCCGGCCGCAGCGGTGCCAGCCACTGGTTGGCCGGCCCCCGATACGCCCACCACCGGTGCGCCGGCCGCCGGTACCCCGGCCGCCTCAAACCACTCGGACCACGAGGGTAGGGCGAGGTACTCATTACCCCAATCGACCCACAGCAATGGCTGATGCAACAGTTCGGTCGGGTGTTTCATCCGACCCACGCGTTTGATCAAGGCGGGACTGGCGACCACCATCACCCGATCCGTGAACAGCCGCATGTACCGGGCGTGATGGCGGTGGCAATTCCCGTATGAAATCCTAAAGTCCGCCTCATTGTCATCCATTCGGGGTTCGGAGTGGACACCGGCAATCATGGCGCATGCTTCAGGGTGCTGCTTCTTCCAAGCGAACATGAGCGGGCACAGCCACTTGCTGGCGAGCGATGGATAGGTGCTGATGACCAGGCGGCTGGTCTGACCGGCCCGTTCAATTTCCAGTTCTGCCTTGCGCAACTCTTCGAACCCCGACACCAGCCGCGGCAGATACAGGCGTCCCCACACGGTGCGTTCGATGCCTCGTCCACTGCGCTGGACGAGCCGGCGCTTCAAGTGGGCTTCGAGAAAATGCACGTGTTGAGTGATGGCGCCCGACGTGACGCCCAATTCAAGGGCCGCCTGCTGGACGCTGCCGGTCCGGCCTACTGCCTCGAATGCTCGCACGGCCGCGAGCGGTGACGTCTTGGACATGGAACCTACTACAGTTGATTCCGTGAGTTTAGTAAGACTAAAGCATATCGCAGGAACCGTCTAATGATAGCCTTTTCCAACGGGGTAGAGTCTGCACGGGCCGCTGGTAACGATCATGATGCAAAGCATGGTGCTCCACATGAACGACCCGCATTTACAGACCCTGACGCAGCTTCAGGCCTTTCTCGACGGCACCACGGCGGTGGATTTCACTCTGGCTCCCAGCGAGCGCTACGGATTCATCGGTCGCACGGTACGGCGCTTCACGTATCGGCGGCTCAAACGAGCGGAAAAGGCGGTCGTACTGCGGTTTTTGGAGCGGGTGAGCGGT
>JAYTXS010000014.1:0-6796 GCA_043742845.1 Gammaproteobacteria bacterium | reverse complement strand
CGCGACACCGGCATCGGCATACCGGCCGATCGGCTCGAGTCTCTGTTTGCCCCATTTACCCAAGTCGATACCTCGACCACTCGCCGGTTCGGCGGCACCGGGCTGGGACTGTCCATCGTGCGCCGCTTGGTCGAATTGATGGGCGGCGAAACAGGTGTCGATAGTGTCGAAGACTTCGGCTCCCGCTTTTGGTTCACGGCGCACTTCGCGGCAGCCACTGAAAGCCGCCCACCCGTGCATCCTGCACCCGCGTCGCTGCGCGGACAGCGGGTGTTGGTGGTCGATGACAACGCCACTAACCGCAAAGTCCTCATGGGGCAGCTCCTTCTGTGCAGGGTCGAACCTGTGTCGGCCAGTTCTGCGGACGAGGCCCTCGCGCTCATGCGGCAGGCCGGCGCCGCGGGCCGCGCCTTCGATGTCGCCTTGCTCGATCACCTGATGCCCGACTGCGATGGCGCGGAGCTTGGCCGTATCATTATCTCGGATGACACCCTTAAAGCGACGCGCTTGGTCCTCTTGACCTCCTCCGGTCAGCGTGGCGAAGGCCAGATGTTTGCCGACATAGGCTTCGCGGCCTATTTGCTAAAACCCGTGACCCAGCGCGATCTGACCGAATGTTTGGTGCTGGCACTGGCCAACACCGCCTGCTCCTGGCACTTGCAAAGCCAGCCCATGATCACTCGCCATGCACTGCGTTCGAAGCGTGCCCAGATCCGACATCGAATTCTGCTGGCCGAGGATAATCTCGTAAACCAGAAAGTAGCAATGCGGCTGCTGGAAAAACTAGACTATCGCGTGGACGTGGTGGCCGATGGTTTGGCGGTGGTGGCGGCATGGCAGACCGCAAAATTCGATCTCATCATCATGGACTGTCAGATGCCGCTCATGGATGGCTATGAGGCAACGCGGGAAATCCGCCGTCTGGAACAAGATGGGCACCGCATTCCCATCGTCGCTTTGACAGCACATGCCATGAAGGGTGACGAGGATAAGTGCCGCGCAGCCGGTATGGATGACTATCTGCCGAAGCCCATCGACCGCACCAAACTTGCGGTCTGCCTGCAGCGTCTGCTCAACGACGTCGGATCGGCCGGCGCGCAAGCTACCCGTCCGCCCGAGCCCGCGCTGCAGTCGCATCACCCGGTGGACTGGCAAGCTCTACTCGACTCGATCGACGGTGATGAGGTATTCGCACGCGATTTGGCCGAAGCGTTCATAGGGACGGGAGACCGCGAGCTCGCCGCAATCGAAGCGGCCCTGATCTTAGGGGACGAAGTTGCGTTGCGCGAATCCGCACATGCTCTTAAAGGCGCCAGCACCAACTTGCGCGCCTCGGCGGCCAGCGCCGCGGCCGCGCGCCTCGAGTCAGCCGCCCGTTCTGGCAGCAGTGCGCAGATTCCCGCACTGGCCGAGAATCTCGCCACGGAGATTCGCAGAATGACAGGGTACTTGCGCTCGAAAGCCGGTTAGGGCCCACTGGCGAATCAGGCCACGCCGACCTTTTGGCCGGAATTTTAGGACGTACATGCTGCGACTCATAAGTCTCACCCTGCTCGCAATGAGCCTTCCTCTCGCAGGCGCGGTCGCGGCACCCAGCCTCGCACCCGCTGCGCAGACGGCGCCGCACGCCGCGGCGGCGGACGCGCAGGTGAGATCTCTGTACGAGGCTGAATGGGCCTGGCGGCAGAAGGAGTTCGGCGATCCGGACGACGACATGACGTCGCGCGCGGGCTATCTTCCGCATATCGACCCCGCGAGCCAGCGCAGGCGCGCCAAGTATTGGGGCGACATGCTCAACGCGTTGAATGCCATTCCTGAGACTCAAATCACCGCAGAGAGGATCAATGCCGCGGTCTTTCGAAGCGTGCTCGAGGCATTCGTTCCCCAGCAGCAGTTCCGTGATTACCAAGCCCCCTTTACCAGCGGCGGCTCGTTCTGGGGATCGCTAGCCCCACGCGGCGGATTGGATGGCGTCGCGGAATACCGTGCGTACATTAGCCGCATGCGTGACATTCCCCGCTATTTCGACGAACAGGTCGCGAATATGCGGGCGGGACTGAAACGCGGCTTCACTCCACCGCGCGTGTCCATCGATGGACGAGAAAGTTCCATCACGCCCTTCACCGTCACGGATGCGGAAAAAAATCCATTCTATATTCCGTTACGTGAGATGCCGCCGGGGATCTCCGAACGGGATCGCGCGGCGTTACGCGCAGACGCGCGACTCGTCATTGCCAAGTCGGTCGCGCCGGCCTATGCAAAATTGCTGCCGTTCGTGCGCGATGAATACATTCCACATGCGCGATCCACGTTGGCGGCGGACGACCTGCCGCAGGGGCGCGCTTATTACCAGGCCAAGATCCGCGAATTTACGACCCTCGACCTTGCACCTGAGCAGATTCATGCGATTGGCGTGACCGAGGTCGCGCGCATCGACATCGACATGCACGAGACCATGAAGAAGTCCGGATGGAAAGGAGATTTCCCCGCGTTTCTGATTTTCTTGAAGACCGATCCACAGTTCTACGCCAAGACACCGTACGAACTTATCTCGCGCGCGACCTACATCGCCAACAAGATCAATGGTCAGCTCAAATACACACTGGGGCTGCTGCCCCGCTATCGTTTCACTATTCTGCCGACCCCGGCGGCGGTGGCGCCGTTCGGCACCGGCGGCAATGGTGGTCTCGAAAGCTGTGTAATGAACACTTACAATCTGCCGGCGAGGCCTTTCTATACGCTGCCCGCGCTGGTGCTGCACGAGTGCAGTCCTGGCCACAGCCTGCAGGCGGCGCTCGCGCTGGAAGGCCCGAACCGGCCGGACCTTCGGAAGAATACCTATTTCTCAGGCTACGGCGAAGGCTGGGGGCTGTACAGCGAGTGGCTGGGCATCGGTATGGGTATTTACGAGACTGCATACGACGAATTCGGCCGCGAGACTTACGAGATGTGGCGTGCGGCTCGGCTGGTCATCGACACCGGCATCCATCGCATGGGCTGGTCGCGGCAACAGGCCATTGACTTTCTCTCCAGCCATACCGCGCTGTCCAATCACGAAATATCGACTGAAGTCGATCGCTATATCAGTTGGCCGGGCCAGGCGCTCGCCTACAAACTCGGGGAAATGACCATCCGACGCAAGCGCGCGGAGGCCGAAGCGAAGCTCGGCGATAAGTTCGACCAGCGCTGGTTTAACGATGCCATTCTGGGTCTCGGCGCAGTGCCCCTTCCGGTACTCGAGCAACAACTTGACGACTGGATCGCCGGCGGGGGCAAGAACCCGAACGCGGTTGATCGAAAAACCCCGGACCAGTGATGGCAATGCCGACGCCAAGGGGAACGCAGTTTGATTCAATAGATGAACTGGCGACCCGTGCGGCCGCGGCTCAGGATTTCGAACTCGCCGTACAGCTGTACGACCAATCAATCGAGGTCGATCCCTCGCACGCGGAAGCTTATTACAAGCGAGGCAATGCATTAAAGAGCCTCGGTAAGCTGGACGCAGCGGTCTCAAACTACACCCAGGCCATCGAGCGTAAGCCGGACTATGCCTATGCTTACTGCAACCGAGGCGTCGTTCAACAGGCCCTCGGCTTAATAGCCGAAGCGCTGGCAAGCTATGACCAGGCGATCACGCTCGAGCCGTCCGATGCCATAGCGCACTACAATCGCGGCCTGGCGTTGCAGGAATGCTCCCGTTGGGACGAGGCGCTGGAGAGTTACAACCGTGCGGTTTCGATCAATCCGCACTATGCAGATGCGCAATACAATCGGTCGCTGGCCCTATTGTTCTGCGGGGACTTCGAACGCGGCTGGCCGAGCTACGAATGGCGCTGGAAAGTTGCCGCACGCCTTGGCATTGGGGAACTCAGGGATTTTACTCAACCGCTTTGGCTGGGTGAGGAATCCCTCGCAGGCAAGCGCCTGTTGCTTCACAGCGAGGCGGGCCTAGGCGACTCCTTGCAGTTCTGCCGTTATGCACCATTGGCGGCGGCGCTGGGCGCCACTGTATATCTGGAGATTCAAGCTCCCTTGGTCGGCTTTCTAACCCAGCTCGAAGGCGTGTCCCGTGTGATCGC
Source organism: Gammaproteobacteria bacterium (assembly GCA_043742845.1). GTDB lineage: Bacteria > Pseudomonadota > Gammaproteobacteria > Steroidobacterales > Steroidobacteraceae > Bog-1198. The sequence continues at coordinate 2,717 of JAYTXS010000014.1, read as the reverse complement.
CAAAGGCAGCGATTTACCGCCGTTTGATTATCATTGTCCGTTGATGAGCCTACCTCTGGCGTTCAAGACAACTCTGAAAAACGTCCCGGCGGTCCCGAAGTTTTTGCACAGCGATCAGGAAAAGATCACGCGCTGGATCACGCAGCTGCCGCAACCGCGCCGCCCACGCATTGGTCTGACGTGGAGCGGGAATCCGAATAATCCCATCGACCGAGTTCGCAGCATTGCGCTTGCTGACTGGTTGGCGCAGCTTCCCTCGGAGTTCGATTATTTCTGCTTACAAAAGGACGTACGTGAAGCAGACCGGGATGTACTCGATTCGAGTCCGTTGATCCACGTTTTTGATGAGGACGATCTGGATTTCGTCAACACCGCGGCATTGTGCGAGTGCATGGATATCGTCTTGAGTGTCGATACGAGTCCGGCTCATCTAAGCGCGTCCCTGGGCAAACGAACCTGGATATTGCTGCCTTTCACACCGGACTGGCGCTGGATGCAGGACCGCGACGATAGTCCCTGGTATCCCGCCGCGAAGTTATACCGGCAAAGGTCCGCCGGCGACTGGCGCGATGTGTTCGCGCGTGTCGCCGCCGACCTTCGTAGTGAATTTCGCGCCGCCTGACGGTGGGCGCGACGGGCATCACCTCATGAACTGCGGATGCTGACTCACTGCGACGTGCCAGGACATGTCGTTAACTAAGCTGCCATAAGGCGCCTGGGCATCGCTGCGCCGCCACTTGGCCAACCACTCTGCTCCGAGCAGTTCATGGACATGCGCGGAGGCCGCCGCGGGCGGCGATAACCCGATGGTGGTTTCCGTTTTTGGCCCGGTGCCGCGACCCTTGGCGACATAAAAGCCGGCTGCCAGCATGGCCGCACGCACACTGGTGGAAAAGGTGTATGTGTACAGCTCCACCGGCTTTTGCCCGCACAGCAGAGCAAGTTCGCGAAATGCCGCCAGAGTCCACAATGAACTATCGGCTTTGAAGGAGAACGGATCGAAGAAGATTATGTCGGGCAGCGGCGCGTCGAATTTCCGCGCGGCGAAATCGCCGTACAGTAACCGCCAGTCGATCATCGATGCACTGTTGGTCCAGCCGCCACTCGATAACAATTTTCGCGGAGCCGCATGTCGCAGATGTTTGAACCACCTAACGTGATCGAGCGCGAGCTTGAGCGAATCCAGATCATTCTCGAAGCTCACCAGGGTTAGATTTCGCGGCTTCGCAGGCGGAGTCGATCCCTCCACGGCCAGAATGGCAGCCATCGCGTTGGCGGCGGCGCCCAACCCCACGTCCCAAACGACCAGATCCCCGGTTCCTGCAGTTTGTAGGCGCTCAAGTAGTCTAGATTGCTCGACGTAGAGTAATCGGGCTTCAATCGCAGGGTCCTCGACGGGGTGCATGACCTCGCCCGAGGTCATGTCCTTTATAAATCCCACCTCACCTCGCACAACGACCTCGTACCGCCCGCGCTTGAGCTCCAGTTCGCGTCGCTCGGCCCGAGTAACATGAGTAACTGCCTTGCCGTAGCTATCTCGCGCGTCAAGCACACCGCGTTGCGAGTGATAGAACGGCAACCATGTATCCGCCACGATGTGCTCGCGCATGGTGCGCATGAGCTGCATGTAAAAATGAACATTGTGTAGACCGAGCAACTGCCAGCCCAAGCTCTCGTGTACGCGCTGCAGATGAAACAGATACGCGATGGAATACGTCTTGCACGTGTAGCAATGGCAGGATGGATCGATCGGACCTTCCATTCCGCTATAGGCGGCACGCCGCAGATCGCGCCGCCCCAGGCTGGTGAACGCTACGCCCTGCCGTGCCAAGGAAGTCGGCAAAATACAATCGAACATATCGACGCCGCGATGCACTGCCTCTAGGAGGTCACGTGTGGTGCCGACGCCCATCAAGTAGCGAGGCCGGTCGGGAGGGAGCAACTCAGTGACGGTGGCCGTGCAATCTTCGCGTTGCGCGCTGCTTTCACCCACCGCCAGCCCACCGATGGCATAGCCGTCGAAGGGCATGTCAGTTATCGCACGAGCACTCTCGACGCGCAGATCCTCATAGCTGGCACCTTGTACGATCCCGAATAGCGCCTGCGAGGAGTCGCCGCGTGCGGCCAGGCTGCGCTGTGCCCAACGATGGGTCAATTCCATGGCGGCGCGCGCCACGTCATGCTCGACCGTCGAGGGCACGCACTGATCGAGCACCATCATGATGTCCGATCCGATTGTTTTTTGCGCTTTGATGCTGCGTTCCGGACTCAGGCGAAGCACCTTGTTATCGACGTAACTTCTAAATTCGGCGTGCTCTTCGCACAAGGTGCGGCTGCCGGGTAAAGAGAATATTTGGAAGCCGCCGGAGTCCGTCAATACCGAGCGGGGCCAATTCATGAACCCGTGAATGCCGCCGAATTTATCCAGAATTTCGGTGCCAGGCCGCAATAGCAGGTGATAAGTATTGGCGAGCAAGACCTGCGCGCCGCTCTCGATAAGGTCTTCACGGCGCTGCGATCTAACCGCTGCATGCGTCCCCACCGGCATGAAAGTAGGCGTCAGGACTTCGTTATGTCGAGTGGTGAAGCGCGCCGCCCGCGCACGCGATCCGGACGCAGTAGCTTCCAATTTGAAATCCAGCCGGCTCATGAGGGCGCACTCACAACACAAAGCGGTAAGTTACCCGATTCGGACGGCTAAGTTGCCGAACTTTTAA
>JAYTXS010000013.1:0-5653 GCA_043742845.1 Gammaproteobacteria bacterium | reverse complement strand
ATAATTTCGGTTGGGGGTACAACAAAGATGGCTGCGTATCGCAATATTTCATCGAGGCCACGCTGGTCGGTCCTGCAGGTCTGCAACCCTGGTGAATAGCGTCGCGCATGCCGGAATCGACTCGCCAGGACTGCCCGACGCCATCCTCACGAGGGGCTTTTCGCCGAGAGCGCCGTTTAAGGTCCATTGAATGGGTGCCGGTTGAACATCCTGGAGCAGGGGCATTCGCCTCGATGTCCGCAAATCCGCAGCATCCGTGTTCTATTCACGGAGGACAGAAATTTTACCCCACCAGGACCTCAGCACCCGGAGCCGTGACCATGAACACCAAAGTACCCCGAATGCCCTCGATTGTGTCGCTGACGATCGCGCTCGCGATCGGCACCGGCCCGAACTTCGCACGCTCAAACGGCACGCCCCTCGCCGGCGAACCCGTCGGTGCAAAGGTGTACGTGCAAACCTGGAATCCTCTAACCCCCGATCAGGACGCGCCCAAGACCGCGTTTGCTTCCGCGGACGGCATCCGCGTCTCGATGAACGATGCTTGGGATGCGGCTCGAGTCTTTCTCTCGGATCCGACGAAGTCGGATCCCTCTCAAGTGCAAAGTCTTCGCGCCATTCTGGAAAAAGGCAATTTGATCGCGAAGGGCATCACATTGCGTTTCCTGAAGTTCAACTTGAATCCTCTCGGCCCGATCGATCTGCAATCGAACGGCCCGAACTCCTTGCGGATCCACTGGCAGATTCCGGATTCGTATTTTGATTTTAAATCGACGACTCCGGACGTCAATGGTGTCGGACTGTCGCGTGATACGGACCCGGAGTTTTCGTTTCGATTTAATCTCGACATCACACTCGGCGCCGCGGTTTCCGACCAACCCGGCGTCAATTTGCTCACCATCACCGACGTTAACGTGGTCCCCAGCGCGCTGAATTTCGACTCTCACAACCCCACGGGCGATGCCGTCAGAGCTGCGGCGGACGCCGTCAGTCACTTCCTGAAAGGACAGGATTTCAATACCTTGCTGAATTCCGTACTGGCGAACCAGAACCTGGCTTCGCGCGGTGTCAACGGCAACGTGGGGCTCAAGGATTTCGTCAACCAGCACCTTCGGCCGCTGAACCAGGAGATCGCTCAATCCGGCATCGCGAACTATGTGCGCGTCGGACTGTACATCGGGCGCAACCCCTCGGCCCAGATGCTAACACTGTTGTTCAGCGTCAAGTCCCTGCCGCCGCCGCCGCAGCAGGCCGGCATCAACGGCACCTTGCATTTCGATCCGAAGCCGAACCAAGGACCGGCCGTTCCGGGCAGCTGCGACAACTTCATCGCCGGCAACCGGCTTGAAGTCACCGTACAGACCGGGCCGCGTGGAATAGTCGACGTCAATCCCTTCGCGGATGCGTTCAACTACGGTGTCGCGCCGATCGCCACGTTGCAGAACGTGAAGTTCAGCGGCGGACCCGTCGCGGGCAGCGAATGCAGCTACCAGCTCGCGGGACTCGCAACCGGTTGGTCCAATCAAATCCGCTTTGTGGCGCCGAGTTCACAGACGAACGGCAACGACGTCGCAGCCGTCGCGTACTGGGACATCCAGTCCAAGGCCGGCTTGAATTCATTCACCACATGTCCGGCCAATGTGAACCGGCATTCGACCGAAAAAATCGCCAACATGAGTCAATTTGCAGAAACCAAGCCTGCCGCCGTCAATTGGAGCGATCCCTCAATTCCCGCGGCGTCACCCAGCCCCAATGCCACTCCCACGCAGTTGAACGTCCGTAACAGTACCTTCCTCAGGTCCGAAGTGCGCGCCTTTGGCGCCCGCACCGCTTCCGGCTCCGCCATGGGACCGGTGGAACCCCAAAGCTGCACCCATGACTACGATCTGATCGCGCGGACGGCGTTCGCTGTGAATCAGGGTCGAATCGTGGGCAAGGCAAGGTTCCTGAAGCCGGGCGAAGCCGTTCAAAATCAAGCCGTCCAGGGAGCATGGGGCGAACGCCAGATCGTGAGCCCAGCCCCGGGGTCATCGCTGCAGGCTCAGCGTCTGCATTCAATGCAACCGCAGCCAACGAGCGGAGAACTCACAGCCCCGCATGCGCCCACGCGCTGGAACGGCCAGGCCGTCGAAGCTCTGAAGCCAGGTCAGGCGAATGCGATCAACCCGCAGCCGTTGCCGCCCAAACCGGCATCTTCGCTCAGCGGCGAAAATTGAGGGTCAACGCCTGTCGTTTACGGGGTTGCATGCGCGACCCCGTCATTTTTTCCGCCGCGTCAATCGCCAAAGTCCCACGCCCACCAGGAAAGCCAGGGAAACGGCACCGATGATCTGCGGCAGCACTGCGCTCATTCTCGCGCGATAAGCGCTCCAGGCGTAGGTGCGTTGCGCACCGACGAGGCGGGCATCGCGAATATTCGATTTGGAATAGGTGACGTGCACCGAGAGCCCCGGCGACAGACCCTGCACGCTACCGCTGTCAATACGGTCGATGGTCAAAGCCTGCGACACCCCGCCGTTTGTGTCGAGCCGTAAGGTCACCTCGTCATAGGCCTGCGGCAACGGAAAAACCACGCTACTTCTCGGCCGATACCAGGGCCGCAGCAGCGCCTTACGCACGGTACGAATCGAGATCACGCGCGCCGTTGTCGCTGCAGTTCGTTCTTCGGTCTCGAATTCGGGCATTTGATGCAAAGGCAACACATGCCACCAGGCTGCGCCTGCCAAACGCGCAAACCGCACCGGACCGAGACGGGTTTGCGACAGGTCCACCGCTTGGCCTTCGATCAATCGATCGTACGCGACGGGATCCAAGGCCAGCGACAATTCTTGCGACAAAACACCGGAGTCTGGCGACGAGTCGGCCGGGAGTACCGTGATCCGCAAGACGTGCAACACGGAAGGCAACAGACTGGTCCGCGCGAACTGGATCTGCTCGGTTTTTTCACGGACGATGCCGTGGACCGGTCTTGCCGTCAACCGAACCATTGCGACGGCCGACACGACCAGGATCGACATGCCAGCCGCGATGTACTTGCCATGTCCGACTCGTCCGGTCACGGCTTTGCGTACCCAGACGATCACTACGATCGCAAAAGGCAGTAGCAGGAGTGCAACGAGCAGTAAGGCGCCGGCCACGTTGTTCATTCGGGGTCATCCTTTTCATCGCGTTAGCGGCCCACAACCGTGTCGACATCGTAACGAACGGCGCGGCGCACAGACTAACTAAAGTTTAAAACGATGCTGTCCGCTTTCTTGCGCTTTCGGTGTTCTATCTGGCAACGGCATTAAACGCGGATGTTTCAACTCGGGCGACGGAACCGACTACATGCGACTTCAAAACAGGGGCCGATTACTTGCGGCGGGACTTCTTTTCTGCGGCCTATATCACCATGAAGACAAGCCCGGTCATATCGCCATCGTGCGCCCCAGCGATAAGGACATCGGCGCATTACGTGAGGATGGACCGCAGATCACTCAAGCCGGCGCCATCAACTTTCGCAGCGTGAGTCTTCGCGAGGGCTGCGGAGGACATCCCGCGGCGTGGAGAGATCAGGAGGTTCGCTACTATGCGCATCCAGTCGGTTACTCTTGAGTCGGGGCGATGCGACCAAACGCGGCAACGGCGGTGAGCGCCCAATCAGGTGTTCGGTGGACGCGAAATTGTTGCAGTTCAACGGTGGTGTTGTGTTTAGCGGGGCTATACGTTGCAAGGCCGGCTTACGGCGTTCCCGATCAATTCGACGAGTACGGTCCATTCCAGATGAGTTCCGTAGGATCGGGCCAACTCTCCACCGGCGTTTTTCAAACGCCGATAAGGACGGCAGGATTGTTGCAAGTGGCTTATGTGGCGCCCGAGTCACATTGCTCGGATGTGCGTATGCACTTCCTGCTGGATGGACGGGAGCACGGACAGAGCCAAGCCGTTGCGCCGGGCCATTCGAGCGGGTTCTTCGATTTCGGTGCCGTCGTTCCCGGGGAGCATACCCTCGGCTTGCAGGCGGAGGGTATCGAGGGCGGATGCAACCACGGCGGGCTGAAATCCTGGAGCGGCAGAACCATCGTGCGCACATCCCTCGATGAACACGCGGTGGCCCTGGGCGGCAACTCGACCCTGGGTCCCGTGGTTTTCTACGTATCAGACGTCAATTTAGCGTGGGGCTACAGGAGACAGGGCCTCATCGTCACCTCGAGCGGCGCCGTATTCACCTATCGCTATGACACGAATGAGCACCCACTGAACCATGATGCCACCGCCGACCCTGGGCCGACCGAAGCAGACCTACGTGAGCGATTCCGGCACCATCAGACATTCGTCGCGCGCATCGAACCGGACGTCATGCAGGCAAGAGTCGCGCAGCTCGGGCTACTCAGCCGTGAAGCATCGATTAACCATCCCTGTGCACAGCCTGCGATAGAGTTTTCTTACATGCTCTACGGAGTCTATCGCATAGACTCATCGGCGAATCGGTACTCCAATCTGGAGATAGGTCGGAGCTGCCTCCCTGCAACGGCGTATTCCGCCGCAGCCGTACCGTTGCTGCAATGGCTGCGTGAATTAGTTAGAACAGTGGGCGGCGCAGCGGAATCATCAGCGAATCGGGAGAATAGAAAATGACGTTCCCACGTTACCACCGGGTGAATATTATGCCGAAACTGCGGCGGTCGGCGATTGCGCTGGCGGTCTCGATCGGCGTGGCGGGCGCATCGCTCGGCGTGCCGGCGTTCGCGGCTGCGCCGCCCGCGCCAGCCGCGTCCGCGGCAGGGCACGCCTTGGAATCGCCGCCGCCGAAAATCCCGCTGTGTGCCGGGCTGACGATCGTCACGGCGATCCAACAGCGGGAAGGCGACTACGAATCGATCAAACGGGTGGAGTCAGTAACGCGGGATCGTGTGCGGATCAAATATTCCTCGGAAGCATGGGTGAAAGACCAAGAGAGCGACATTCCCGGTAAACTCGTTCGCACGACGGTCTATCGGACCGTACCCACCGAAGATCTGGTCAATGCCAAGCTGTATGAACAGGAGTTCTCTGTCTTGCTTCCGGAAATCATTCCCGGGACCACGGCGATCGGCACCTCCACGGCGATACTCAATGCGATAAAATCCAAAGGTACTGCCGAAACCGGGATATTTATCACCTTCACCGGGGAACCCACCTTGGAAGAGGGCATCTTCAACATCTTCAATAACAAGATGGAAGCGCCCGTCACCCGGGTCGAGCCCCACCCGGTCATGCTGCCGGTGATCGTCAACGATGTCCCAACGCGGTTGCCGACAATTCACGCGAGCGGCGAATTCCAAGGCGACAACACGGAGTTTTACTTCCTGGATGACCCGGCGAACCCAATCACGATTAGATTTCGGTACGGAATCGATGCGCTGACGCACGTGGACGAAAGCGGACACATTGTCAAAGGCGACGTTAATGGCAAAGCGGATCGCGCTGTGCTGCAAGTGATCAAGATCACCGCTCGTTGCGAAAACTCGGAGTCACCGAGCGGACCCACCGGCCCCAGCGTAATCGAAGAATCGCTCGCAAAAACCGGCAAGGCGGAGGTCTACGACATCTACTTCAGCTTCAACAGCGCGACGATCCGCGAGGAGTCCGAGCCCAGTTTGAAGGAGATTGCCGGCGCAATGACCCGGCATCC
>JAYTXS010000012.1:0-2664 GCA_043742845.1 Gammaproteobacteria bacterium | reverse complement strand
CCGAATCCGGCTACGCCTTCGAGCAGCGCACCGAAGCAAAAACCGATGGCAATCAATACCACCCGCCGGTCATTCGGCAGGTGCTTGATCAGCCAGGCGCGAAAGGCCTGGAAACGGCCCGAGGCGACGGCGACGTTGTAAAGCAGCAGCGCGTTGATGACTATCCACATCACCGGCCAGAGTGCGAATACCGCGCCGTTGAGCGCGGAGGCGCCGGCAATCCTCACGGGGAGGTCCCAAACCATGACGGCGATTAGCAATCCGACGACCAGGCCTGCCAGTGCGGCCTGCCATGCGGGCCGCTTCAATATTCCGAGTAGCACCAGTACGGTGGCGATGGGGAGCACGGCGACCAGGAAGGACAGCGCCAGGCTGTCGCCCACCGGTGTCAACAGTTGATGGAACATTTGCTTTTCCCTGTTTTCGGTTGTGGGCGCCGACTGAGTTCGCGTTTCGCTTATGCTATCGCAGTGCCGGCTGTTGTGTAACGCCTCCTAACCGCAGCCTGAAGCATGTCCGCTGGGCAGTCGCTGATGCATAATCGCAGTATGAATACCGCGTTGCGGCCCGATATACCGGCTGATGTGTCGCGCACCCAGCGCCAAGAGGAGTTGGTGGCGGCGCTGTTGGAGTTTCTGGCGCCGGCCTCTGTGCTATTCCGCCACGAGGACACGGTGACCTATGAGTGCGATGCGCTGACCGCCTATCGCGCCTCGCCGCTAGCGGTCGTACTTCCGGACACTGAGCTTGAGGTTGCCGCGACCTTGAGATTATGTCACCGGCTGGGAGTACCCGTCGTCGCGCGCGGCGCAGGCACGGGATTGTCGGGCGGGGCGACGCCGCATCACTGGGGCATGGTTTTGTCGCTCGCCAAGTTCAACAAAATCCTCAAGATCGATGCGGCGGCCTGTACGGCGGTCGTGCAATCCGGCGTGCGCAATGTGGCCATCAGCGAGGCAGCTGCCGCGTTCGGCTTGTACTACGCTCCCGACCCGAGCAGCCAAATCGCCTGCACCATCGGCGGCAATGTGGCGGAGAATTCCGGCGGCGTGCATTGCTTGAAATACGGATTGACCCTGCACAATGTGCTGCGGATCCGCGGCTTCATGGTGGACGGCGAGCCGGTGGAATTTGGTTCGGAGGCGCTGGACGCGCCGGGCCTTGACCTCTTGTCGGTGGTGGTGGGCAGCGAAGGAATGTTGGCCATTACCACGGAAGTCACCGTCAAACTCATTCCCAAGCCGCAGCTGGCGCGCTGCATCATGGCGAGCTTCAGTGACATCGAGTCGGCCGGCGCCGCGGTCGCGAGCGTCATCGCGCGCGGCATCATTCCCGCAGGGCTTGAACTCATGGACAAGGCCATGACCGCGGCGGTGGAGGCATTCGTCCAGGCGGACTACGACCTCGACGCCGCAGCCATACTGCTGTGCGAAAGCGATGGCACTCCCGAGGAGGTGGCCGATGAGATTGAGCGGATGGAGCAGGTGCTTGCCGAAGCCGGGGCATCGCGAATGGAGGTCAGCCGCGATGAGTCGCAGCGCCTGAGGTTTTGGAGCGGCCGCAAGAATGCCTTTCCCGCATCCGGGAGCATCAGTCCGGACTATATGTGTATGGATTCCACCATACCGCGCAAGCGACTGGCGCAGATGCTGCGCGAGATCGAGCAGATGCAGGTCAAGTATGGTCTGCGTTGCGTGAATGTGTTTCACGCCGGCGACGGCAACCTGCATCCGTTGATTCTGTTCGATGCCGACCAGCCGGATGAAATGCGCCGCTGCGAATTGTTCGGCGCGGACGTCCTGGAGACCAGCGTGCGCATGGGAGGCACCGTCACCGGCGAGCATGGAGTGGGGATAGAGAAGCTCAACTCCATGTGTGTGCAGTTCGCACCTGCCGAACGAGCGCAATTTCTGGCGGTGAAACATGCCTTCGACCCGCTCGAGCTGTTGAATCCGGGCAAGGTGATTCCCACTCTTCATCGCTGTGCCGAGTACGGCAAGATGCACGTGCATCGCGGCCTTCTGCCGTTCGCCGACTTGCCGAGGTTCTGATGGTTATTCAGGATCCCGCACTCGCACGCCTGATCGAGCAGGTCGATTATTCGCGTGAGCACCATGTGCCGGTGGACATCCGCGGCGGCGGCACAAAAACCTTCTACGGCGGCGCGCCTCGCGGCGAACCGTTGGATGTCAGCGGCCTGTCGGGCATCAGTTCCTATGAGCCCACCGAACTGGTGGTGACGGTGCGCGCGGGCACGCTGCTGGCGGATTTGGAGGCATCGCTTGCGGAACACGGCCAATGCCTGCCGTTCGAGCCGCCGCGCTTTGCGACCGGCGGCACCGTGGGAGGCATGGTGGCGGCGGGACTCTCGGGCCCTTCGCGGGCGAGCGTAGGATCGGTACGCGATCACGTGTTGGGAGTGACGCTGCTCAATGGACGGGGCGAGGTCCTGACCTTCGGCGGCCAGGTTGCCAAGAATGTGGCCGGCTACGATGTGTCCCGCCTGCTCGCAGGATCGTTCGGAATTTTAGGAGTCATTTGCGAAGTGTCGCTGAAGGTCCTGCCCGTCCATCGCTTTGGCGCGACTCTGCGCTTCGACTGCGATGAGGCTCAGGCCTTGGTGCGCCTGCGGCAATGGGCGTCTCAGCCATTGGCCATCAACGC
>JAYTXS010000011.1:0-4157 GCA_043742845.1 Gammaproteobacteria bacterium | reverse complement strand
CTACCAAGAGCGCGATCGGTCCCACGTCCTGCTCACGCGACAGGGGCGGGATGCACAGGAAGTTGAAATAGTCCGCTGCCTCGAGCGCGAACAGGCCGGTACGATCGCTCGCCCGGCCGATCAGGTCGTAGTCAGTGAGGGGCGCGCCGTCATCGCCGTCGGTATTGGAATTCACGTATCCGATCGACAAGCCGCTGGCCGCATCCACGGTACGGTCGGGTCGCCGTGCCGGAATTTCACCCACCAGCTGAATTAGCGCCGAATCAGTCAGGGCGAGCGGCAGGAATCTGTCGGCCTCAGGGTCTAGCGACAGCTTGCGGAATATCTCCTGATCCTCGACCTGCGCGGTGCCCTGCACACGCACGCGCTGCACCGTCAAATTAAAATCCAAGCTGTCCTGCGCGGCGATATTGTCGTAGTCGACGCTGGCGCGCAGATATTCGCGTGTGCCCGGCCGCACCGCCCGCAGGCGAAGTTGCCCCTCTCCGGCAGGCAAAGCCAGAGTCGCCGAGCGTGCGCCATTGATCACGCGAACGATCAACGCCTCGCGGCCGCCGTTGTCGAAGAATTGTTCGACGGCGTATCCCAAGAGGCTTGGCTGCCACAGTCCGCCGAAGACGTGCTGGAACTCCGTGAAGCTCACGACCAGCATCGGCCGGTTGACCGGACCGCGCAGCGTGCGGCCGACGAATGCTGCGCGCGCAGATCCCAAGCGCTCAATGGCATGCTCGGGGCCGAGCTCTTCCTCCACCTGCAGCCCTAGGTTATTTGGCGTCACCACGCACCCTTGCTTGCGCCGCGGCCTTTTCCGCAGAGCGCGTCTCTTCTTCGGCACGCCCCCGCTCCGCGTCGGTCTTCTTGCTGGCGATTTCCTCGAGCATTACTTTCAGCCATTCGCTGCTCATTGCGAACTCTCGGCCGAATTCTCGGCTGCGGCCGGCGTAACGATCGCATCGACCGCCTTCACTGTGTCCGGGTGATAGCCTGGCCGCGCCTTGGCGTAAACGCGCTTGGCAAACTCGGATCCGGACGGCGTTTTCATCAGTTCCGTGTACAGCGGCTCGATCAGCAGGCGGCGGCCGATGCTCTTCAAGTAATCCTCGAGCCGTGCGAAGCCCGGCTGATAATTGTTGCGGATTACGAGTTCGAGCCAGCTGCGTTCCACAAGAGCGTTCTGGCTGCGCGTCAATGCGTAGGCCTGATCGAGGTCCGCCAGCTGCTTGGCGCTCAACACCGCGGGCATGTCGTCCAGGAAGTACAACCACTGCTGTGTAACCCAATCCGCACCGAACTTCTTGCTGGCCAGCGTTCCCGCAAGCCAGGCAGCCCGCGCCGCATCGACCGGTACAAAGGCGCTCGACACCGGCAGCACGGCGTCCGCCGGAATGCCCGGATCGTTCTCCCAGGCGAGTACTGGGCTAATACTGACGACGCCCGGAAAGCGCTCCAGCAAATTCTGCGCGAGGTAATCGTTGAACTGCTCGGTGGTGATGCTTTTGAACGCGAAGTGTTCGAAATACCCGCGCAGGAACGCCGCGAATCTCTCGTCGCCGAATTTCGTGTCCAGATAGCGCAACAACAGCCGGCCCTTTTCGTAGGGCACGGCGCTGAACACCACCTCCGGATCGCGATCGCGCAGGTCGATGGCAAGCACCTGATCGGCGGGCTTGAGCTTCGCCAAATCGTCGCGCAAAGCCTTGAGGCCGAGCACCGCCTCCATGGCGGCGCGCTGCTCGCCGTACACCGCATTCATGATGCGGTTCTCCAGATAATCCGTGAAACCCTCGTTCAGCCACACGTCGCCCCAGGTCGCGTTGCTCACCAGGTTTCCCGACCAGGAATGCGCCAACTCGTGCGCTATCACCCCAACCAAGCTCTTGTCGCCCGCAATCACGGTGGGGGTGATGAAGGACAGCCTGGGATTTTCCATGCCGCCCATGGGAAAGCTCGGCGGCATCACCAAGATGTCATAGCGGTTCCAGCGATACGGACCAAATAATTTTTCGGCGGCCGCCATCATCGCCTCGGTATCGGCGAATTCCTTGGCGGCCGCCTTGAGCGTTGCCTTTTCCGCATACACGCCGGTGCGCGGCCCTGTCTCCTTGAACTCCAGATCGCCGACCGCCAAGGCAATCAGATAGCAGGGAATAGCCTGTGGCATGACGAAGGAGTACTCGCCGTTGCGCTTGACCTTCGGATCGTTTTCGGCGCTCATGACCGCACGCACGCCCGCGTCGGTATGAACCTTGGCCTTGTAGGTGACGCGCACCTGAGGCGTGTCCTGTAGCGGAATCCAGGAGCGCGTCCCGATCGGCTCCGAGTGCGTGTACAGGAAACCTTTCTTACGCCCTGCCGTTTGCTTCGGCGTCAGCCACTGCAGCGCCGCCGCGGTCGGTTGCGTTTGATAGTCGATTTGGATGGACTCCACCGTCTTGCGCGACGGCGGCAGTTCGATGACCAGCGCAGCGCCCAAGATGGGATCCGGCCTCTCCAAGTGAAACGGCCGGCTGACCCATAGGGTTTGATCCTTGGCCGTGGCGCCCAGCACATCGTTGGACTTCTGGCGCACATCGTTGATGGTCAAGTCCTTGGTGTCGAGCACCAGCTGGGTCGCCCGCGGATCCAGACGTTTAAGATCGAGTGTTACCGTGCCGTCGATGGTTTTATCGTCGAGATCGATCCTTAGATCCAATTCGACGTGCGTGGCGCGAAACTGGTCGACATTGGCGAATGAGTGGTAGTCCGAACTCAACGTCATGCTGCCCGCGGGGAAACCCGCGCAGCTGAGCGCCAAACCTGCGAGACACAAGCGCGTCCGCAACGCGCCCATCACTGCACGCCGGCTTGGGTCTGCGTGGCGGGCAGAACATCGGCGCGGCCGCCGAGTAATTCCTTGAACGTCTTCTCGTCCACCAACAGGCCGGTCTTGCCGTCCCAATTGGAACCTGTCGGCAAGGTGTTCTCGACCAGCAGCGAGTTCGAGATCACATCGTCGATCCCGCCCTGGCTGCCGGTGATCGGCACCGGGACGGCGCGCGGTGTATGCGCCAGATCACCGACCCGCTGCCAGTCGATTTCATTATCGTGGTCGGCGATTTTCTTTTGCAATTTTGGATTCAACAGCTTGGCCAGCAGCCGCTTGCGATTCTTGCTCCAATCGCGTGAATCGTCTTCCATCACCGTGTAGGCCTGCAAGTACAGCGTGCCGTCGCGCCAGCCGAACAAGTACGGCTGGTTGACCACGGTCACCTTGGTGCCGATCGGGATCAAGTCGAAGAATACCGCGATGTCTTCGGGGTACAGCCGCATGCAGCCGTGACTCGAGCGCATGCCGACGCCATAAGGTTTGTTGGTGCCGTGAATCAGATAGCTTGGCCACCCTAAGCGAAACATGTACTGGCCGAGCGGATTGTCCGGGCCGGCGGGCACCTGTGCCGGCAGCTTCTCGCCATCCTCGGCATGCTCCTCGCGAACCGACTTGGGAACGACCCACACCGGATCCTTCTGACGGCTGATGATTTTGGTCGAGCCCTCGGGCGTCTTCCAACCCACCTTGCCGATGCCGATAGGGTGGGTGAAAACGACTTGCGGCTCACCCTTCTTGTGCGGCGGGTAGTAGAAAATCCGCATGGCAGCCACGTTCACCACCACTCCCTCATGAGCAGCGGTCGGCAAAATGAATTGCGTGGGAACCACCACCTCGCGTCCCACGCCAGGCAGCCAGGGATCGACTCCGGGATTCGCGGTCAGCATTTCCTCGTAGCCGACGTCGAAGCGCCGCGCAATGTCCGGCAACGTGTCTTCCTTGCCAATCACGGTTTTCTGTACATGGCCCACCAGATCGCTGTTCGGATCCACCTCCTCGCGGTGGGTCGCAGTCGGGGTGGGCAGCTGCGGAGCGGGCGGCGGCAGCTCCTTGACCACGGGTGCAGGCGCAGGCGGCGTGGACCGAAACAACGTACAGCCCGCCATGGCCGTCACGCCGATACAAGCGGCTAAGCGTATGGACTTCATGGCCCTTTTCTACAGCAAAATTGGCCGGTCAGGCAATTGGTTATGTGACTGAGGCGCCGACGTCGAAGCGCGCGGAAAATGCCGCGCCAACAAATCCCCGATGGCCAGAACCCCCGCGACGGAGCCCGCCTCGAATCGTCCCG
>JAYTXS010000010.1:0-23145 GCA_043742845.1 Gammaproteobacteria bacterium | reverse complement strand
CATAATCCGCGCTTCACGGCGGGCGTCCAAGTGAAAGTGACGCGCTCTGCCGTGGGCCTGACCCGAGTATTGACCCACGTCGCCGGACACGCAGATTGGATGCTGCGCATCTTGTTCGCGCAGGCGGCACGCGGCCTGCCTCTGGCGCGCCTCCCTGAGTTGCGCCGCCAGCGTCCGACGCCGTCGAACATTACCGATTCGGTTCGTGAGCCGGAGCACGCGCTGCGCCGCTCCTACGGGAACTCAGGATCGTGACCCGCATCGCACCGAAGCCGGGTTCATACCCGGCGCCACTGTCCGACGCGCGCGGCGACATCGTATCGCACACGTTGCGCAGGGTGAGCGACTCGCCGTTGGACCGCGCGGTCGCGGATGCTCGCGATACATTAGTGGCGCGTCAGAGTGCGGAAGGGTATTGGCTGTTCGAGCTCGAAGCGGACTGCACCATTTCGGCCGAGTACATCATGATGATGCACTTCCTGGACGAAATCGACGCAGCGCTGGAAGTGAAGCTGTGCCGCTACCTGCGCGCGGCGCAGGGCGAAAACGGCGGCTGGCCGCTGTATCACGGCGGCGACATGAATTTGAGCTGCACCGTCAAGGCCTACTACGCCTTGAAGCTCGCCGGCGACCGCACGGACGCTGCACATATGGTGCGTGCACGCGCGGTCATCTTGCAGCGTGGCGGCGCCGCTTCTTGCAACGTGTTTACGCGAATCGCGCTGGCGCTGTTCGGCCAGTTGCCGTGGCGCGGCGTGCCCTATATCCCGGTCGAAATCATGCTGCTGCCGAGATGGTTCCCATTCCATCTCGACAAGGTAGCGTACTGGTCGCGCACGGTGATGGTGCCTTTGTTCATCCTGTGTACCCGCAAACCCATCGCCAAGAACCCGCGCAAGATCGACATTCGCGAGTTGTTCACGACTCCTCCCGAGGAGGAGCGCGATTACTTCCGGCGCAAGGGCTTCGTGGCCAAAGTGTTTCTGGCAGCCGATCGGCTCGGCCGCTTGATCGACCCTTTGATTCCGGCGAGCGTGCGCGGATGTGCGACACGACGGGCGGAAGCCTGGATGCTGGAGCGTCTGAACGGCGAGGACGGCCTCGGCGCCATTTTCCCTGCAATGGTCAACGCCTTGGAAGTCATGGTGTTGCTGGGCTATGCCGAAGATGATCCGCGGCGCGTCACCGCGAAGCGCGCATTGCAAAAGCTCTTGGTAGTGGGTCCTTCGAGCGCCTATTGTCAGCCGTGCGTCTCGCCGATCTGGGACACGGCACTCGCCAGTCTTGCGATGCAGGAAGCCGGCGATACTCTTTCTTCCGACGCATCGATTCGCGCGCTCGACTGGCTGCGGACGAAGCAGTTGCTCGATGAGCCGGGAGACTGGCGTGTGAGTCGCCCGGGGCTGGCCGGCGGCGGCTGGGCATTCCAGTTCGCGAACGCTCACTACCCGGATCTGGACGACACGGCGGTGGTGGCGTGGGCCATGCATCAAGCGCGCGATTCGGACCGCTATGCTGAGAGCGTGCGCCGGGCACTCGACTGGCTGGTCGGAATGCAGAGCAAGGACGGCGGCTTCGCCGCCTTCGATGCCGACAACACTCACTACTCTCTCAACAAGATTCCGTTCGCGGATCATGGAGCGCTGCTCGATCCGCCCACCAGCGATGTCACTGCCCGGGTCGTCACCGTGCTGGCGCGCGTCGGCAGGGCGCAAGATAAGCAAGCCTTGGAGCGCGCCATCGCCTATCTGCGCGAGGAGCAGGAGGCCGACGGGTCGTGGTTCGGGCGTTGGGGCACGAACTACATCTACGGCACTTGGTCCGTGCTCACCGCATTGGCACAGGCACACGTGGGCGCAGGGGATCCTGCCGTGCAGCGTGCCGTGCGGTGGCTCAAGCTCAAGCAGAATTCGGACGGCGGCTGGGGCGAAGGCAACGATAGCTACACACAGCTGCCGGGCGCCGGCTCGGCAGGAGAGAGCGGAAAATTTCCCAGCACCGCGTATCAGAGCGCTTGGGCGCTGCTTGGGTTGTTCGCCGCGGGCGAAGCACGATCTGATGCTGCGCGTCGCGGCACCGAGTTTTTGATGCGTACCCAGCGAACGGATGGTTTGTGGAGCGATCCGAGTTTCACGGCACCGGGCTTTCCGCGTGTGTTCTATTTGAGATATCACGGCTATTGCGCCTACTTCCCGCTGTGGGCGCTCTCTGCCTATCGCACGCTGTCACGTCGCGGAATCGCTCATTGAATGGGCTGGGCGTCGTCGCGGCACTCGAATCGGAAGCGCGCACTTTAGGCAGTGCGGTACAGCGGCGCGACGGACTGTCATCTTTGAGCGACGGAGTGCTACTCGCCGTAAGCGGCATGGGCGGCGCATTAGCCGCCATCGCCGCGCGTAGTCTTGCCGATGCAGGAGCCGTGAGGCTGCTGAGTTTCGGTATGGCCGGCGGCTTGGACCCAAAGCTTCGCGCCGGCACCGTCGTCGTGCCTACTGAGGTTATTTCCTTGAGCGGCACACGATTCACAACTTCGCTGCAGTGGCGTGAGCAGCTGTGTCTTGGCATCGCTCAACAGAGGCCGCCGGCGGGAGGTGTGCTGCTGAGCAGTGCTAGCCCGGTTGCCGCGGTCGCCGATAAGGCCTTGCTATTCCAACAGACCGGCGCGGTGGCGGTCGATATGGAGAGCTTGGGCGTAGCAGAAGTCGCCGCCGCCCGCGGACTGCCATTCATGGCGGTACGCGTGATCGTGGACACGGCCGGCGATGTGCTGCCGCGCGCGGTAGTCGCGGCAAGCCAAGCCGGCCAGGTAAGCATGCGGCGGCTCATTGGCGGTCTCGCCCTGGCCCCGCTGGATTTAGTTGCAATGATCCGTCTGGCGCAACGCTACCGCGCGGCGCTGCGTTCATTGAGCGCGGTAGGCGCACGGGTCGCATGAAGGCGCTGGTGACCGGTGCGACCGGCTTCGTCGGCGCGGCGGTGGCGCGGGCCTTGAAGCTCGACGGCTGGCAGGTGCGAGTCCTGGCGCGCGGCGGCTCCAACCGCTGCAATTTAGAGGCCCTCGCGGTGGAAGTGGCGGAAGGCGACCTTTCGGATGTGCGCCAGCTGGAGCGGGCGCTCGATGGCTGCGACGGATTATTCCATGTCGCCGCCGATTATCGCCTGGGAGCCCGTGATCCGCGGCCACTGTATGTCACCAATGTCGAAGGCACGCGCAATATCTTATGTGCCGCGCGCACGGCGGGCGTTGCGCGCGTCGTGTACACCAGCAGCGTCGCCACCATCGGTATTCCGAAGGACGGCTCGCCGGGTGACGAAAATACCGCGGCGAGCTTGAGCAACATGATCGGACACTACAAGCGCTCAAAGTACCTTGCGGAAGATGTGGCGCGAGATGCGGCGCGCACGGGCCTGTCGGTGGTCATCGTGAACCCGTCTACCCCGGTGGGGCCGGGCGACATCAAGCCCACTCCGACAGGACAGTTGGTGCTGGATGCGGCGCGCGGCCGCATGCCGGCGTATGTAGATACGGGGCTTAATATCGTACACGTAGATGACGTTGCCGCAGGTCATCTGCTGGCCTTCAAGCGCGGCACTTCGGGCGAGCGCTATATTCTCGGAGGCGAGGATATGACCCTGCAGTCGATTTTGGCGCAAATTGCGGTTCTGATGGGCCGTACGCCGCCGCGCATTCGCCTGCCGTACGCGGCGGTGCTGCCCATTGCGTACCTCGCGGAAGCGTTCGCCAGAATATCGGGCCGCAGCGGCCGGGTGACACTCGAGGGAGTGCGCATGTCGCGCAAGCGCATGTTCTTCTCCAGCGGCAAGGCGGTTCGCGAGTTGGGCTACCAGTGGCGTCCGCCGCTGGAGGCGTTCGAGGATGCGCTAGGTTGGTTTCGCGATCACGACCTTTTGGCTTGAGCGACTACTATCCTGCGCATGAGTGATTCGGATTCATTGATCTTGGTGGACGAGGCCGATCATGGGGTTGGGCACCTGAGCAAGGCGCTGTGCCACCAGGGTCGCGGCGTTCTGCATCGGGCCTTCTCATTACTGATTTTTAATGCGAGCGGCAAATTACTGTTGCAACAGCGTTCCGCCTCGAAAAGACTGTGGCCCCTGTACTGGTCCAACAGTTGCTGCAGCCATCCGCGCCGTGCCGAGACCATGGAGGCGGCGATCCGGCGGCGGCTCGATGAAGAGCTGGGCCTGCGCTGCCCGTTGCACTTTCTCTTCAAGTTCCAATACCAGGCGCAATTCGATGAAACGGGCGCTGAGAACGAGCTTTGCTCTGTTTTCATAGGGCGCAGCACGGATTCCGTCAAGATCAACAGCGACGAAATTCATGCCTGGCGTTGGGTCGAACCGGACGCGCTGCACGCAGAAATGGCGGCCGGCGGCAGCAATTTCACGCCATGGTTCATGCTCGAATGGACCAAGGTATGGCGGGAGCACCGCAGCCAAGTGCTTGGATTGCAATCTGAATTGGGCCAAGGGGCCGGCTCGCGGTAAGATAGGGTATGGCTATCCCACTACTGCAAATGTACAAGGTCGCGTGCTACATCGCCGGCCGCAAGCTGCGCCGCGATAAGCGCTATCCCCTCGTGCTGATGCTGGAACCCCTGTTTCAGTGCAATCTCGCCTGCTCCGGCTGCGGGAAAATCGACTATCCGAAGGAGATCCTGCAAAAGCGGGTCAGTGTGGCGGACGCCATGCGGGCTGTGGACGAGTGCGGCGCGCCCATCGTGTCCATTCCGGGCGGCGAGCCCCTGATCCACAAAGAGATGCCGCAAATCGTCGCCGGAATCGTCGCACGCGAGAAATTCGTCTACCTTTGCACGAACGCGATTCTGCTCTCCAAGCATATCGACGAATACCAGCCCTCGCCGTACCTTACTTTCTCGATTCATCTGGATGGCAATCGCCAGCGGCACGATGAGTCGGTGTGCCAGGAAGGCGTATTCGACAAGGCCGTGGCGGCGATCGAACTCGCCAAAGCCAAGGGCTTTCGCGTGACCATCAATTGCACTTTGTTCAACGGCGAAGACCCGGCCGACGTAGCTGAGTTCTTCGATACCGCGACGCGGCTAGGCGTCGAGGGCATCACGGTGTCCCCAGGCTATAGCTATCACCACGCCCCGAAACAGGATGTGTTCCTTGCGCGCAACGCCAGCAAGCAGCTGTTCCGCAGCATCTTCAGCCTGAGCCGCCGCTCGTCGGGCCTGTCGTGGTCATTCAACCATTCCGCGTTGTTCCTGGACTTTCTCGCCGGCAATCAGACCTATCAGTGCACGCCCTGGAGCAACCCCACATACAACGTGTTCGGCTGGCAGCGCCCATGCTACTTGCTCTCCGATGAAGGATACGCGCCTACCTATCGCTCGCTGATTGATGACACCGAGTGGGATAAATACGGTGTAGGCAAGAACCCGCGCTGCGACAACTGCATGGCGCACTGCGGATTCGAAGGCACCGCGGTCAATGATGCGTTCAGCCATCCGCTGAAGGCACTGACAGTCTGGTGGCGCGGCCCGCGCGTCACCGGCTCGATGGCGCCCGACTTGCCGGTGAAGTACGCCGACGGTATCCGGCAACATGGCACGGTAGCCTCAATCCCGCTCAGCGATATCAAGCGCGCGAGCCGGGAAAGCGCATGAACCGGGAGTCACAGGCCTCCCGCGGCGCATGAACGACGCAGCCGATCGGCGCATCCCGGTGCAGCAAGAGACCGCGAGTGCGGATGCCTTCGGTGTGCAGCTCGAAGCGTGGCGCATGCGCATGGAAAACGCCCTGGCGGCGCGGCTGCCGGATTCGAGCGCCGTGCCGTCCCGCCTTCACGGGGCCATGCGCTACAGCGTGTTGGGAGGCGGCAAGCGCATACGTCCCGCATTGATGTTCGCCACCGCCCAGGCGCTGGGCCTGTCCGAGGACGACGTCGAAGCGGCGGCGTGCGCCATTGAACTAGTGCATGTGTATTCTTTGGTGCACGATGACCTGCCGGCTATGGATGACGACGATCTGCGCCGCGGCCGACCTACTTGTCATAAGGCCTACGACGAAGCCACGGCACTTTTGGTGGGTGACGCTCTGCAGCCGCTCGCGTTTCAATTGCTTGCCACTGATCCCAAGCTGCCAGCGTCGCCGGCCATACGTTTACGCCTGATCAACATGCTGGCGCAGGCGATCGGCACATTCGGCATGGCCGGCGGCCAAGCCATCGACTTGGCCGTACAGGGCATGCGCCTCGATATCGGCCAAGTGGAAGACATGCACGCTCGCAAGACGGGAGCCGTGATTCGGGCCAGCGTGCTGATGGCCGCCGAGTGCGTGCCGCGCCTGGACGCCAATCTGTACGCTGCGCTGACGCGTTTTGCCGTTGCCGTGGGCCTGGCCTTCCAAATTCAAGACGACCTGCTGGACGTGATTGGCAATGTGTCCACTTTGGGCAAGGCGACCGGAGCGGATAGCAAACGGGATAAGCCCACTCACCCTTCTGTGATCGGCATACCCGCTTCACAGCAGCGAGTCCGGCATCTGCACACTCAGGCAATCAACGCACTCGTGCCATTGGGTGAACGCGCAGACGCGCTGCGCTCCTTGGCCCACTGGCTGCTGTCGCGGCAGTATTGACCGGCTGCCGGCGACGCTGTGCGTGGACTGTTCGCGGCGTGCATGGTCGGCTGGATCGGCAACCTGAATCCGGTGGGTGCGATTGCCGCTGATTCAATCTACGAAATCCGCACGCTGAACTCCGCGCAGGTGAGCCCCACGATAGACGAAGTCGTAAACGGTTCACTCGACGACAAATTCCAGCCCGCCTCAGTATCGAAGCCGCAAGGGCGCGGTGTGTTTTGGCTGAAGCTCACGCCGACGGACCGCGCTCCCGGCACCACAGGGTCGGCCGGCATACCCGTAGTGGTAATGCACGCGGTCCGGCAAATTCGAGCCGAACTGTACGCCGCGCGACGCGACACCATTGTGTCGTTGCCCCAAGCCACGCAACTGCCCGGATTTCGCGGCGTCCAGGACACGGTATTCGCTGACGTCGATGGTCTTAACATAAGGCAGTCACTGTACGTGCGTCTGAGCGTCGCGAGCGGCGAGTTCGACGGCGTGAGCTTTAGCGGCTCGACTCTCGACCGCACACTGGCGCGCGGCGCTGAGCATGCGCGAATGATCGCTCTGGTGTTCGGCGCATTAATCGCGGTGGCGGCGTCCGCATTGTTGATCTGGTTCGTGCTGGTAGACCGTCTCTTTATTTTGTATGCGACCTTATTTTTCCTGCAGGCTCTGTACATCGTCTATCTATCGGGTCAGGGCTTCGACTGGCCATGGCTGTCCTATGCCCAGCCGCTGACTTCGTTCGCCTGGAACGTGCCGGTAAGTCTGAGCGGCGCGGTCGCCTGCTTGTTCACTCGGGAAATTGCGGATCTAAAGCATTTTTCGCCGCGAATTTATGCGGTTTTTGGTTGGTTCGCATGGGCGTTCGTCGCCGTCACCTTCGCGAACCTGGCCAAACTAGTCGGGTTCGGCATGTGGGTGACGGCGTCCGGCAATCTGCTGTTCATTGCTACGTCGATATTCTCGCTGGTGGTTTCGTTCCTCGCCTGGCGGCGCGGCAACCGCGCAGCCGGCTGGTTTTTGATCGCGTGGGTATTGTTGGAAGGCTTCACCATTACTGCTGCGGTGAGATTCCTGTTCATCGCTTCTGTGGATGCGAGTCCACTTCTCTATTACTACGGCCTGCCCTTATC
The DNA here is from genome assembly GCA_043742845.1 of Gammaproteobacteria bacterium. Classification (GTDB taxonomy): domain Bacteria; phylum Pseudomonadota; class Gammaproteobacteria; order Steroidobacterales; family Steroidobacteraceae; genus Bog-1198. The sequence goes on along the minus strand of JAYTXS010000010.1, from coordinate 15,394 downwards.
GATGGTCGCTGCAGCGGTACTCATCGCGCTAGGAGTGGCTGACCGGCTGCGCGCGCAGCGACTGGCGCTGACCGAGGCCGAACGGCGCGCGCAAACCGATCCTCTCACCGGCGTTTTCAATCGGCGCTCGCTGATCGAGCGGCTAGAGGCCGCTTGTTTACGGGCGCGAGCGCGTGGCCTGCCGATTGCGCTGTTGTTCATTGATCTCGATCACTTCAAACAAATCAACGATTCCTTCGGTCATCAGGCCGGAGACGCGTGCTTGCGCGCTATTATTGAGCCCATTCACGCAGAATTGCGGCAATCCGACGTCATCGGCCGCTACGGCGGCGAAGAATTCTTGGTGATTCTGAGCAGCGCCGATGCCGCGGCCGCGAAACCTATCGCGCAGCGCATTCTCGAGCGGGTGGCCGGCGTGCATGTCGATGGGTTCGGCAACCCGATTCGCCTCACTTGCAGCATCGGTATTGCTGCCAGCGACACGCTCGGCGTCTGGGGCGAGCATCTCATCGAGCGGGCAGATGCCGCCGTCTATCTCGCCAAACTGCGCGGCCGCAATCAGGTGCAGATGGCCGAGCCGCACGCTCCAGGCTGAGGACATTTTTTGTAAACACCACTTGTCATCCTAACGAGATTAGGGCTAACTACTAATAGTCGGTCAGGAAAGCTACTGCCCACTACAATCAATACGCGGGAGGATGCAACGGTGCACCGCAATTCCATCAGTCATTCACGTCTCATGCGCGAATCCACAGACCGGATCGAGCGCGCGCTGCACGGCGGCGATACCAAAGAAAAACTAGTTGCGCATCGGTTGTCAGAGAACCCGGCAACCTGGCAACTGTGGGAAAACGAGCATTCCGGCTTAATGCGCAATGTTGCCGAATTCGGCGTATTGCGGGTTCAGGCTGCAGCGCTCAGGCAAACCAGCCTACGTCTGATTCACGGTAAAGCACTGTTCGAATACCTGCGACGCAACGAAGTACGTGGCGCGCAGCGCATGCGGATGCTCAAGCATTTCTATCCGACACGCGGTTATCAAGCGGCGGTCATTGCCGAGCACGGCGGCTACGTTCGCAAGGCCGGCAGCTTCATGTGTGCGAATCATGTCGGCAGTGGGGTGGTCCACGATCCGGCGTTTCTGGATCCGATGGAGCACTACGAGGCGCTGTATGCCCAGTACTTCGATCTGTATTGCACCACGATCTTCCCCGAGGACACCGCGGTCGAATCCGCTTCCGAGCGGTCGCTGCTGCCCCTGATCAAGCACCAGCTAAACGAGTGGCGCTGGATAATCCTCAATCCGCGCCATTCCCGATCGCGTGTCAATCACGAACGCGAGTTGCGCCGGGCGACCGGGGACACGCAAAGGCTGCCGCAGCTGAAGATCCGCGATAAAGTCAGCGGCTAGCGCATCGCCGGCGGCGGCCGGCGATTTAACATTATCTGGCTGGATTTATTACTATGTCTGATAATAATTAGTGCATTCGGGCTGCATCCGCGCATGCAATCGCCACGAATAAGTCCATAAGGCCATCAATGAGTCCGACCGTGCTGCAACGCATTGCCAGCGGCGATTCCGCCGCGGTGCGTGAGTGCATCGAACAATACGGCCCCCTCGTATGGAGCTTGGCGAGGCGTTTGTCGCGCTCGCCGTCGGACGCCGAAGATGCGACTCAGGAAATTTTTCTGGATATCTGGCGCAGTGCCGGCCGCTTCGATGCATCGCAGGGGTCCGACAAGGTGTTCATTGCAATGATTGCGCGACGCCGGCTAATTGATCGCTTGCGCAAGTTCAGTGCCGAACCGCCCATGGATCCGGTCGAGACGTTGGAGGCCGTGGCTTGGGCGGATCCCGGCACTGCGTCGGAGTCATCTCACGAGGCGCAACAGGCCACACGCGCACTGGCCGAACTGCGCCCCGAACAAAGGCAGGTACTGGAGCTCGGCCTGCTGCACGGTTTGACTCAGTCGGAGATCGCCGCTCGCCTGAGCATGCCGTTGGGCACGGTGAAGTCGTTTATGCGGCGGGGCCTGATCAAGGTACGCGAATACATGAACATTGATGCTGAACGCATCTTGAGTGAAGGCTGATGGCCGAGCCGAGTCCGCAAGGACCGCTTGACGAAGCCACGATCGACTTGCTGGTCAAGCAAGTCACCGAGGGGCTGTCGCCGGCTGAACACCGGGCGCTCGACGTGTTGGACAGCGCGGTCGTCAGCGCCAATTTGCGTGCACTGGAGCGCGCCGCCGCTGCTATTGCGCTGGGCGGCTCTGTGAATGCGACGCAATTGCCGGCTGATCTGGCGCTACGGATCACGCGCCAGGCGGAACAGCATTTTGTCGGCGCCGAGCACGCGGGCGCCGGGCAATCGGACGCGGGCCTACCGGGCACCGTGCTGCTGGGCGTCAGCCAGCTGAGCGCGCAGGCGCGCACAGAGCCGCGCGTTACGCGTACGGCGCCACAGCGCGGAAACTATGGTTGGTTGGCCGCGGCGGCCTGTCTGGTGCTGGCAGTGTTCGCCTGGAATCGTTCGCCTCCTCCGGCTGCGCCCGTCGTGACGCCTCCTCTAGTGGCGGTCGTGACGTCTGCGCCCGAGATCCTCCCGGTAATAAAGCCGCCGACCCCTGCAGAGGAGCGCGCAGCGCTCTTGGCGAAGTCCGATTCGCTTAAGATTACCTTCGGCGCTACCAAGGATCCTCGCGCGGCCGGTGTCAGCGGCGATGTGGTGTGGGACCCGGTCACGCAGCGCGGCTTCTTGCACTTTGTCGGCCTTGCCGCTAACGACCCGGCGTTGCGGCAGTACCAGTTATGGATATTCGACGGCGGTCGCGACCAGCGCTATCCGGTGGACGGCGGTGTCTTTGATATTCCGGCGAATGCGACCGAAGCGGTGATTCCCATCCATGCGGCGCTTCCCGTGCTATCGGCAAAGGCGTTCGCGGTCACGGTCGAGAAGCCGGGCGGAGTTGTCGTCTCCGGACGGCAGCACGTGGTCGTACTCGGCGCCGCGAGTTAGTAGCTGCTGGGCTCCTGAAGCTAGGTTTTTACAGAGCCGCCTTGCGCTCCTTCAAGGACGGTGGTGTCCACAAATAAATCCAAGTTTCCGTCAGCGGCCTGCCGTCGATGCGCAAGTAAAGGCGCAAATCGATGGGATCGATGCCATCCTCCGGCGGTTTGATGTCGAACAACGCTCGATAGCCGTGGAATTCCTCGACATAGTGCGCGGTGACGTGTTCGGTCTGGCCGTGAGATGCGGTGATCACCGCCTCCACGGCTGCGTCCTTAGAGAGAGCACCCAACTCGCCGCCGGCGAAGTCGACAGCAAAATGCCAGGAGTAGTACTGGCGCTTGAGCCCGACGGTGCCGCCGATACCGGTGCGCGTCGCGATGGTCTGCGCGAGCGCCGATGCATACGGCATATGCGTGCCCCAATACAAGCGATAGCCAAACAGCATTTCCTGCCCGGGTTTGGGTTTGTCGAGCGGATTCCAAAATGCGACGACGTTATCGAAGGTCTCATCCACCGTCGGGATCTCGACCAACTGTACGGAGCCCTTGCCCCAGCCGCCGCTCGGCCCCAGCTTCGGTTCGACCCATAGGCTGGGCCGTCGGTTGTAGTACACCCCGTCGTCCTGGTAGTGATCAAAATCACGGTCACGCTGCAGCAGGCCGAAACCACGCGGGTTGTCATCCACGTACGAGCTGAAGTGCAGCTGCGCGGGATTCGTCAATGGACGCCAGATCCATTCGCCTGCGCCGGTCCACATCGACAGTCCGTCGGAGTCGTGGATCTCCGGCCGCCAGTCATTCGCCCCGCGCCGATCATTCTCGCCGTAGAAAAACATGCTGGTGAGCGGCGCCACTCCCAATCTCTCGACGGGCTTGCGCGGATAAAGCGCGCTGTCGATATCCATGATCTGCGTGCCTCCGGGAGCGATCTGGAAACGCAGGGCGCCGGCGATGCTCGGCGAATCCATGAGTGCGTACAGCGTCAGGGTGCCGGAATCCTTGGTAGGCCTCTCGAACCAGAACGACGTGAAGCGAGGGAACTCCTCAGGACGCGCAAACGCAGTATCCACGGCGAGCGCACGCGCCGACAATCCGTATTGCCGGGTATCGCTTCCCACCGCCCGAAAATAGCTGGCCCCTAGGTATGCCGCTACATCCGCCTTCCAGTTCGTCACGAACTGCACGCGAAATCCTGCAAACCCCGCGCGGCCGCGCATTAGCTTCGGATCGATGCCGGCCTTGTCGAATTCAAACATTGCCGGGTCGTAAACAATCTCTCGCGCCTGGCCGTCGACGATTTCGAATAGGTGGACGGGTTCAGTAAAGCTCCTGCCGACGTGAAAGAACTGCAGGCGAAACGCCAGCCCCAAGTTGCCCCACAGGGCGTGATCGGTGCGAAAGCGCAGCGACTGATATTGGTCGTAACTGAGCTTCGCCATCACCGGCGGCAGCGCATCCTGGGAGGCTTGATAGGCCGAGCCCGCGAGCTTGCGGGCGTAACCCTTCAGCCAGGCGTAGTCGAAGGGCACGCCCGGCGGCGTGGCGGCGGCAGCCGCAGGTGTCTCGGCTGCCCAGCCACCAGCGGCCAGTACTGCGGCTGATTTGAGTAATGCGCGTCGTCGAACCAACATAGGCTAAGGTCCTTTAAATCAAAAAAGAGGAGTGTGTTGCGTCCGGCAGCAGTGCGAGCTGATTGAGGAGCCGGGCATCGCCCGCTACTTCGACACGTTCAATGGGCGTCAGCCACCGCAGAGCCTCGTCGAGGGATCCGGCGTCCTTGAGCTTCTGTTGTGCCGTGAAGGCGTGTGGATCGGGTTGCCCGCGCTGATCGGCCGGCCGCGCCAAGTTACCGTGGATGTGCGTCAGGCGCGACTCGCGGTCACGGGCCAGGTGATGCAAGCCATCATCCGGCAAAGCGTCGGCCAGGTTCACCAATTCCTGACGGCGCGCCACTAACGCCGGCGTCTCGGCTTCGTCGGGCGTGCGCAGCAATGCGATTCGCGACAGGAATTTGCCGAGGCTGACGCTGCCGCTGGCGCGCGACAGAGGCACCGCGAGAAACAGCCCGAGCAGCGCCGGCGACAACCACGCCAGCAGCGGCGGCGATAAGAACCAAACGATAACCGCGGTCACACAGCTCAATTGCATGTGCCGCTTGTGATAATGCCACGCGTCCGACCAGGTGGTGCCGCCGCTGTCGCGGCGCTGGGGTTTCCAGCCGGAATCGCGCCCCATAAACACTTCAAAGACGTGCCGGCATTGGATCAACATCAGGACGGGCGCGTAAAGCGCCGAGAGGACGGCCTCCAACAAGAAGCTCGCTCCGATGCCGATGACGCCGCCAGCGCCGCGGCGGATGCGTCGCGACAGCAAAGCGCGAATCAGGCCGAGCATCTTCGGAATCAATAAAACCACCATGCTGAACCAAAACAAAGCCATCATGAGTTCGACGTCGAAACGTGGCCACGTGGGAAACAGTTGGAAATCGTGATTGAAATACTCCGGACGGATCAGGTGCGACTGTATCGCAAGCGCAAAGCCGATACCGAGCATCAGCAGCCAAAGAGGCGAGGATAGGTAGCTCATAATGCCGACGCCCAGATGCATGCGGCTGGCGAAACTCAAGCCCGCCGTGCCGATGATCTTCATGTGCTGAAGGTTTCCCTGTGCCCAGCGGCGGTCACGGATGGCGACGTCGATGAGCGAGGGCGGCGATTCTTCCCAGGATCCGCCGCAATCGGCGGCCATCCGCACCTTCCAGCCGCGGCGGCGCATCAGCGCGGCCTCGACGAAGTCATGCGACAGCACGAAGCCGCCGAAGGGTTTGCGGCCTTCAAGCTTGGGCAGGCCGCAGTTCTCGGCGAACGCCTGCATGCGAATGATGGCGTTGTGACCCCAATAGTTGCCGCTGTCGCCTGACCACGCGGAGAGCCCGCGCGTGATGACCGGTCCGTATACGCAGGCTGCAAATTGTTGCAGTCGTCCGAAAAATGTCGTCGCGCCGATCAACTGTGGAGCGGTTTGCAGAATCCCTAAGTCCGGATCTGCCTGCATCGACTGTACCAATCTGCGCAGCGTCGGCGCATCGATCAGGCTATCGGCGTCGAGCACGATCATGTGGTCGTAGCGGCCGCCCCAGCGCGTCACGAAGTCCTCGATGTTGCCGGATTTACGCGCGATGTTTTGCCAGCGCCGCCGGTACCAGACCGGCATGATGTTGAGCAGTGCGCGGCGCAACCGCTCGACACGCAGAGATTCGCGAATCCAGGCATCGGCGTTGGTCGAGTCCGAGAGAATCACGATCTCGAAGCAACGGTGGGCATCGATGTGCTGGAGTGCCTCCGCCATCGCCTGCAGCGCCGCAGTGGTGCGCAGCGGATCCTCATTGTAGATGGGCATCACCAACGCCGTGAGCGTCAGGCGCCCCAATTCAGGGAGATTCGGATCGCGCCGCTTCGAGGCGCCCGCCAGCACCGAGCCCGCCGCGAATGCGATCCAGCCCAATGACACGGCGAAAAAGAAAATCATCATGCCCTGTAGCACCGTCATGCTCGCGAAGCGCACCACCTGCAGCATTTGATATACGCCGTAGGTGGTGACCCCCACGGTAACCGCGACCAGTATAAAGCGGGCATATAAAACCACTACGCCCGATGGATGGCGTGCGCGGCGGGACGGCTTGTAGCGCAAATCCTGCGGCGGCATGTCGAGCGGGGCCTCGGGCGGCATTCCGCCCACAGCGGTCCAGGCTGCCGCAGCGGTCGGGTCCCCAGAAGCGGCGGGCGCTAGCCGGGTGTCCATCGATACAACCATGTTTCCGTCACCGGCCGGTCGCCGCGCATGATACGCAGACGCATTTCGATCAAATCGGCGTCTCGTGGATCGATCTCGAAACTCGCGCGCAGACCGTGCAGCGCGCCGTTCGACATGAGCGTCGCGTTCGAGATTCTGCCGGCGGACGCGCCGAGATCCAGACGCAGGCCGTCGACCTTGTCGCCGGCGCCGACGAAATCGAGCAGAAAGACGCGCCGTTTGCCGTCAAGGCTGGCGCCGGAGCGCGTGGCCACGGTTTTTCCCAAGGATTTAGGCAGCGCCGGTTCCGCACTCCAAGTGATGCGGTATGCGAAATGCGCCGCATGCGTCGTCGCCAGGGGCTGCGCAGGGCGCCAAAAAACCACGATGTTGTCATTGCTCTCGCGCCCCGACGGAATCTCCACCAATTCGACCGAGCCCGCACCCCAGTCGCTCTTCGGTTCGATCCACGCGCTCGGCCGCCGCTCGTACTGTGCGTCGAAGTCCTGAAAATCGCTCTGCTGCCTCGAGCGCTGCACCAGCCCGAAGCCCAGCGGCTGCTGCGTGGTGAATGTCGATACCTGCAGCTTAATCGGATTCGCCAGCGGACGAAATATCTGCTCGCCGGACGCGGCCGCGATCTGCAAGCCGTCCGAGTCATGCACCTCCGGCCGATAGTCGTCCAGGTGACCGCGATTTGTTTCATCGAACAGAAACATCGACGTGAGCGGCGCGATTCCGGTGACGCGCATTTCCGCGCGGGGGAACAGTGTGAGGTCCACGTCGGTGAGCGTCTCGGTGCCCGGTTGCACGGTGAAGCGATACGCGCCGGTCGCAGATTCGCTCTCCAGCAGTGCGTAGATGACGATGGAGTTCGCATGCGCGCCGGGCTTTTCGATCCAGAAGTGCGTAAACACCGGGAATTCTTCGCCCGACGGCTCCGCCGTGTTGATGGCGAGGCCGCGCGCGGACAGGCCGTATAACAGGTTCTTGGCGACGGCGCGGTAGTAGCTCGCGCCCTGGAATACCAGAAATTCGTCCCAGATCTTGTTGGAATTGATGCGGGTCCGAACACGGAAGCCCGACAGCGGCAGCGCGACCTTGGCAAGCTGCTGCGGGAGCGTGGATTGCATCTGGAACATGGCTGGCGTCGGCACCACATCGTGCGCCACGCCATTCTCAACGGTAGAGACACTGACTGCAGATTGTAAATTGTACCCGGCGCGCAGCAATTCAAGGCGAAACGGCAGCCCTTCGGCGCGCCAAATGCCGGCGTCCGAATTGAAGCGGATGCTGCGATATTGCTCGGGACTCAGTTTGTCGAGGCCGGAGGGAAGTCGGTCGTGCTGCGGCGAATAAGCAGTGGCAGCTCGGCGCTTGGCCTCCGCCTGCAGGGTGTCGTAGGTGAACGGATAGGCGGCCGAGGGCTTCTCGGGAGCGGCCGTCCGAGGCGCGCGCCCATCGGCGCCCGTCAGCGCCAGCAGCAGCGTGAGGCCCAACAATTTACCGGCAATTGAAATCGGCAAGGCAATCCCCCAAAACCGCCCGAAAGACTTAGGTCACGGATTTTACCGGATCGGCCTCTGATATAGTGGGGCGCGATGTCGGCCCCCGTTCATTTCGGCTCAGAGCCGCAAAGCGCCAGCGCCGTGCTCATGGTGCGTCCGGCCAGTTTTGGGTTCAATCCGCAAACCGCCGCCAGTAACGCTTTCCAGCGTGAGCCTCATGCACTGGGTTCCATCGAGGCGCAAAAGCTCGTCCAGGGTGAGTTCGACGGCGTGGCCGAGGCATTGCAGCGGGCCGGTATCGAAGTGCTGATTGCCCTCGATACTTTACTGCCGGCGAAGCCCGATGCGATTTTCCCTAACAATTGGGTGAGCTTTCATTGCGACGGCACCGTGGCGTTGTATCCGATGTTGGCGCCCAACCGTCGTTACGAGCGCCGCGAGGATATTCTCGAGCAGGTGGTACGCGACGGGCGGCTGCACGTCTCACGTACGGTGGATCTGACTCATCGCGAGGCTGAGGGAAAGTTTCTCGAGGGAACGGGCAGCCTGGTGTTGGATCGCGCGCACCGTGTGGCGTACGCCAGCCTGTCGCCGCGTACCGATCTCGACGTGCTCGGAGAGTTCGCGCAGCTTCTGGATTATGAACTGGTGACCTTCGAGAGCTGCGACGCCGCCGCACAGCCCATCTACCACACCAATGTGGTGATGGCGATCGGCACGCGCTTCGCAGTGATCTGCGGCGAGGCGATCTCGCTGCCGCAGCGCCGCGACGCAGTGTTCAGCAAATTGAGCGCCGCGGGCCACGACATCCTCGACATATCACTGCGGCAGATGCAGGACTTTGCCGCAAATATGCTGGAGCTGGCGCCGCCGGGCCGCCACGTCGTCGCACTATCCACGACCGCATGGCGTAGCCTCGATTCGGTGCAGCGGCGCGCCCTTGAAGGCCACGCCGAGGTGCTCCCAGTGGATATTCCAACCATCGAGCAAATCGGCGGTGGCGGCGTGCGCTGCATGCTGGCCGAATTGCATCTGCCAAAACGTCTTGAGACTCCCCGGGTGAGCTTGCGTTACTGATGCCATAATCGCGGGATGCTGGAACTTGGTGTCAAGATTCTGATCGCCTACCTGCTCGGCGCGATGTTGGGCAGCTTGTTGTTGGGCCGTGCGCGTGGCATCGATATCCGCCGCCTGGGCAGCGGCAACGCGGGCGCTACCAATGCTCTGCGTACGCAGGGAAAAATCTTCGGCTTGCTGGTGCTCGTCATCGACATCGCCAAAGGTCTGTTCGCGGTTTGGTGGCTGCCCACGGCGGTGCTGCCGCTGATAGGCATCGATCCGCAGCTGCCGCGGGAATGGCTGGCACTTGCCTGCGGCTTCGCGGTGATCGTGGGCCATGTGTATCCTGTTTGGTTCGGGTTCCGTGGCGGCAAGGGGGCGGCGACGGTCGTCGGAGTCATTGCGGCGCTCGATTTGCGCCTGGTCGTGCCGCTGCTCATCAGTTGGTTGCTGGTGCTCGTGTTGACCGGATATGTGGGACTCGCCACCATGCTGTCCGGCGTGGCCCTCATCGCCGCCGTCTGCGTGCTCGAGCCGGGGGATATTCCCCTGCTGCTCTTCTGCGTGGTCGTGGCGCTGTTTGTCGTCTATACCCATCGCAGCAACATTGCCCGCATGCGCACGGGCCAGGAGTCTCGCGTGCGGCGGCTATGGCTGTTTCGATAGACCCCCCAATATTGCTGGTACTGCTGGCGGATGGTCGTCTGCGCTCCGGCGAATGGCTGGCGAAAGAACTCGCGGTGAGCCGCACTGCCGTATGGAAGGGCGTCGAACGGCTGCGGGGTCTAGGGGTGCCGGTACAGGCGCTGCCGCGCCGCGGCTACCGTTTGGCGAGCCCCGTGGAATTACTGGACGCGCAACGCATCCGCGCCGCGATTGATCCACGGCGCTTGGAGCAGCTTCGCCGCTTCGAACTATTGTTCGACGTAGATTCCACCAATGCGCGGCTTTCCGGCCAGGCGCCCCCGCCCGCAGGCTGCGCGGACGCCTGCCTGAGCGAACTGCAACACGCCGGCCGCGGCCGGCGCGGCCGGCGCTGGATCGCGCCTTTCGGTGCCGGCTTGGCGCTGTCGGTGGCCTGGACCTTCCGCGATGGTGCCGGCTCTTTAGCCGCCTTGAGTTTGGCTGTCGGAGTGGCGGTGGCACGCGCCCTGGAACGTGTCGGCGCACGCGGCGTGACGCTCAAGTGGCCGAATGACATCTGGTTTGAGGATCGGAAGATCGGCGGAGTGCTGATTGAGTTGCGCGCCGAGGCCGGCGGCCCCGCTTATGTGGTGATCGGCGTGGGCGTCAACGTGGCCTTAACCGTAGAGGCACGTCACGAGATCGAGGCCGCAGCGACGGCTGCCGCAGCGACGGCTGCCGCAGCGATTGCGGACGCCTGTGGCGCGGCGCCCTCGCGAAATTGGGTGGTGGGGGCCATCTTGGACGAGCTTTTGAGTATGCTGGTGGAATTTGAGCGCAAAGGCTTCGGCGCGTTTCGAGAGGCTTGGACCGAGCTGGATGCTTTGTTCGGCCGGCCGGTGCGGGTTTTGCTCGCGGACAAGAGCGTTTGCGGCAGGGCTCGCGGCGTAGACCGGGACGGCGCTTTGTTGCTCGAGACCGAAGGTGGCGTGCGACGATTCGTGTCGGGCGAGGCGAGTTTGCGCTTGATCGAAGGTGACAATTGACGCTGTTAAAGAGCATTTTCTTGTGCTTGGTGCTGGCTAACGCCGGGTACTTCCTGTGGGCGCGCGGGATCGCCGGAACGGTGGAGTCGCCGGCGCAAAGCGTGGCCGCGGCGACGCTGAAGCTGGCCTCCGAATCGGCGGTGGCCGAGCACGTCCCAAGCGCCGACGCGGGAATCTCCACCCCGGGTGGTGCGGAAGCATCGGGCGCCGGTGCATCGGGCGCCGATCCGGCCGCCGGACTTATCACCAACGTGCAGCGATGTATCAGCGTCGGCCCGTTCCGCGACGTGTCCGAAGCGGCCCACGCGGCGACCACTTTGCGCGGCGGCGGTTATGACCCGCGGCAGCGCGTCGCCGACGGTGATGTCTGGGCGGGAGTTTGGGTGTATTTGCCGTTGCCTGTATCGCACGCCACGGGCGACCAAGTGCTGGCTAAACTCAAGGCAGCCGGCATCGACGATGCATTGGAAATGCCGGGCCCCACTGAGGGCTCCGTAATTTCTCTCGGTCTGTACAGTGAAACCAAGCGCGCTCAGGCCCGAGTTGCCCAAGCGCAGGCATTGGGGTTCAATCCGGGAATCGCCGACCGCAAGCGCACCGGCAATGTGTACTGGATCGACATCGATTTGAAACCGACCGACAGTTTATTGAATCCCGCCGATCTGCAAGGGGAGGCCGGGCGCATCGTGCGCCTTGAAGTAAAGGGCTGCCCGTCGGTTGCCGGGGCTGCATCATGAAGTCCCGCGACGCTGCCTTAAGAGTCCTCGCTGCTATCGGCGCCGTGATCGGCTACGGCTCTCTGCTCGGTTTTCTGTATGTGGTGGGTGGCCAGGTTTACCGCTGGTTTCGCGACAGTGAATGGACTCACATGGGGATGGAAGACGGGTTGCGCGCAGTATTGCTTCATTGCGGCGTCAAGGACGGCGACGGCGGCCGCCTCGGCGCATTGCTGCGTTGGATCGACGCGCCTGTGGATTGGCTCGGCCTGCACAAGGTGCTGGAGGTCGTCCCCGCGTCGCTCGCTCTTTTCGCCGTCAGCATCGCGGGCAATTGCCTGTTCATTTATTGCCGAGATCGCCTGGACAAGCGCTAGCGCAGCCAAAGAGATCCGATGATAGTGCGCCTCAAGACGCTGCTGAAAGCGGTAGTGCTGCCGCCTGCCGGCTCATTATTGTTGGCCATAGCCGGTGTATTCCTGATCAAGAGCCGCCCGCGCCTGGGTCGTGCCTGTTTGATCGTCGGGCTGGGCTCGCTGTGGCTGCTCGCGACGCCCGTGGTGTCCGATGCGCTGACAGGCCTCGCCGAGTACTACCCGCCGCTGAATTTACGTGCCGCGGCCGCTGCACAGGCCATTGTTGTTTTGGGCGGCGGCGGGCAGCGTGCCTTCGCGCCCGAATACGGCGGCCCGGCCGCCGATCCGTTCCTGCTCGAACGCTTGAGCTACGGCGCTTATCTTGCGCGAAAAACCGGCCTGCCCGTTCTGGTGACGGGCTTTCAGATCGAGGCCATGGCAATGCGCGATACGTTACAGCGTAATTTCGATGTCGAGCCGCGCTGGATCGACGCGAAGGCCTATGACACCTTTGAGAATGCGCGCAACTCGGTGCAGCTGCTGAGGGCCGACGGCGTGCAGCGCATTGTGCTGGTCACGCGCGCCATTCACATGCGCCGCTCGGTCGCGGAGTTCATTGCCGCTGGAGTCGAAGTTGTTCCGGCGCCCGTGGGGATGCTGGACCTGCGCGATCGCGGCATTCTGGCCTACCTGCCGAACGCCGACGCGCTGCAGCGAGCCTGCGGAGCACTCAATGAATTGCTGGGCGAGCCGGTGCGGGTGTTTCTTGCCGTCACGCACCTGCGGCAGCATTGAAGCGAGCACAATGTCACCGTGGCGCGACCCCTAGCCGCCGCGCTGCACCGTCGGCGCGTCGCCCTCCCACTGATAAGCGAGGCTTCCGGCAGGGGCCTGGTACCACCCCGGATCCCGATAGTCGCCGCGGCCCAAATCAGCACGAATCTTCATCACCGTAAACATGCCGCCCATTTCGATGGCTCCGTGGGGACCTGTGCCTGCCATCATGGGCAAGGTGTTCTCGGGCCGGGGCATTTGCATTTGCATGGCGTCCATCGCCCCGCCGGTGGCTCCGCCCATGCTCATGAAATCCGGTACTAGGGAGGTGATTTTACGTGCCAGATCGGTGGAGTCGACACCGAGAGTATTCGGCAGGGTATGGCTCATGGCATTCATCGTGTGATGACTTTTGTGACAGTGAAAAGCCCAGTCGCCAGCCGCGGCGGCGGTGAATTCGATGGCTCGCATTTGCCCAACGGCGATGTCCGTGGTCACTTCGGGCCGCCGCGAAGCCGGCGGCGTCCATCCGCCGTCGGTGCCCACCACCACGAATTCGTGGCCGTGCAGATGAATGGGATGATTGGTCATGGTGAGGTTCCCGACGCGAATGCGCACACGTTCACCGAGCCGCGCCACCATCGGATCGGTGCCCGGGAATGCGCGGCTATTGAAGGTCCATATATTGAAGTCCAGCATGGTGCTGACCTTGGGCGTGAAGCTGCCCGGCGCGATGTCGTAGGCGTTCAGCAAGAACACATAGTCTCGATCGACGGGCATGTGAGCGGGGTCGCGTGCGTGGGTGACCCAGAAGCCCATCATGCCCATGGCCATTTGCATGGTCTCATCGGCGTGGGGGTGGTACATGAAGGTTCCCGCTCGCCCGGCGGTAAACTCGTACACATACGTCTGTCCAGGCTTGATCGACGGCTGGTTGAGGCCCGACACGCCGTCCATGCCGTTCGGTAAGCGTTGACCGTGCCAGTGGATGCTGGTGGCTTCGGGCAGCCGATTGGTGACGAAAATGCGCACGCGATCGCCCTCCACGACTTCGAGCGTGGGGCCGGGCGATTGACCGTTATAGCCCCAAAGATTCGCCTTCATGCCGGGCGCGATTTCGCGGATCATAGGCTCCGCCACCGAGTGAAACTCCTTGACGCTCCGGCGCATACGCCAGGGCAGGCTCCAGCCATTGAGTGTCGCGACGGGGTGGTACGGACGCCCATTGGGCGGCACCAGGGGCAGTTGCATGGAGGCCGAGTCGGTGGACACTATCTCTGGGAGTGCCGCAAGCGCGCTCTTGGCCGCAGTGGCGGCGGCTACTGCGAGGCCTGCGCCGCGGAAAAAACTTCTTCGGGTGAACATCGTATTTCCTTGACGTCGTTAGGGTGTCGAATTGCCAAGCAAGGCGGTGTCGAGTTCCGACTTGGCCATCCAGAAATCGCGAACGCTGCGGATGTAGTCATCGACGCTGCTGACCTGCGAGCGCGCGTCCGCCAACAAGTCAAAAACGCTGATGAGCGACGCGTTGTAGCGCAGCAGGTTTTGTGCGGCGACCAATTTTGCGTTTGGTACCACCACATCGCGTTGTTGCCTGGCGATTTCGAAACATGCGCGGTAGGCGGCGTATGCTCGGCGTATCTCGGAGCGGGCATCGACGGCAGACTGCGCGAAGCGATCGACCGCCTGAGAATAGAGGGCTTCGGCACGCCTGACCCGCGCGGCGCCACTGTCGAATATCGGCACCTCGAGGCTGATCTCGTAACCGCGCTCGTACGGCTGGTATTTGTCTCCCTGCAGCACCCGCGTGGGACCTGCATCCAGCACATTGATGAAACGGGTTGCCTTGCTGAGCCCGAGACTATGCGCGAGCGCATCGATCTGCAGGCGTTTTACTTTCAGGTTCATACGATTCTGCAACAGGATGCCTTCCGTATCGGGCAGTGTCTGTGCGAGCTGCAGCGCCGGCTGTGCGCCCGACAGACCCATGAGCTGCCGCAGTTTCTCTGCGGCGGCTTCCTGCTGCCATCGCGCCTGGGTCAAGCGCTGCTCAGCATCGGCGTAAAAGCCTTGTTCGTGGGCTTGGTCGAGCACATTCCAATTACCGGCCGCCAGCATGCGTTGCGCCAACTCGGCGCCGGTCTCTGCTGCCGTCTTGACCTGCTCCAGATAGTGCACCGACTCGGACGCCGCCACCGCCTCAAAATAGGCCTGTTGTGTAGCGTTCGTTAGATGCACCACGCTGATGACTACCGCGCCTTGCACCTGCGCAAAGCGGCGCTCCTCGATCCGCCGTGCGTAAGGTGCGGTGAGCAATGAAAGCACGTTGAAGGTGAGTGTTTCCTCGATGTCGTATTGGGCTGATATGCCGGCATGGCGCAGCGTAAATCGGGGATTGGGCAGGCGGCCCGATTGCACGAGATCCGCTTCGGAAATACCGAGTTCTTCGAACGACGCCTGCAATGAACGATTGTTGAGCAGGGCGATTTGCACGGCGTCGCGCGCG
>JAYTXS010000009.1:0-13746 GCA_043742845.1 Gammaproteobacteria bacterium | reverse complement strand
GTAGCCGATCTCCAGTTTATCCTTGACCGAGAGGCCACCGGTGATCTTGCCGGCGATGATGGCTTGTTGCGCTCGAATAAAGCCGTTCCAGGTGCCGGTGGCGGAAAGAGTGAGGCCGCCGTCTATCTCGCCATCGCCATGCACTGCGCCGGAAACCACGAATTCCCCAGTGCCGCGTAGATTGCCCACAAATACCGACTCGGCGCCGATAAAGGTGGGGGTGCATGAACTCCCCTCCAGGAACCGGCGTTTTTGTGCGCTCATGGCGCAGTATTATCCTATCCAGGGCGTTCCGTGATGTGACGAGCTTGGCGTCGCCGCGACATCGCGAATCGCAGTAGAATGGTGGCCCTCATCGGAAACTTCTCTCGAGTGTGAACATGGTCATGAAGAAAGCAATGGTCGGCATGGGTTTGGCGTTATGGCTCGGGCTGGCCGGCTGCAGCCGCCAACAAAGCGATTGGGAGAAAACCCGGGCCTCGAATACCACGGATTCTTATGAACAGTTCCTGAAGAAGTATCCAAGCGGCGAATTCACGGCGCAGGCGCAGGCCCGAGTCAAGGATTTGTACGAGGAACGCGACTGGCAAAAGGCGCGCGATACCGATACGCAGGAAGCCTACCAAGCGTTCTTGAAGCAATATCCCGAAGGGAAATGGACGGAAGAAGCGCGCATTCGCGTGGAGAATTTCACGCTGGCGCAGACGCCGCAGAACGGCACGCCTGGCGCAGCGCAGAGCGGCAATGCCTCCACGAATGCAGCAGGCGCTGATGCAACTTCCACGGCCGCCGCTTCCGCAACGGCTCCGGCAAAGCCGCCCGCCGCCGCCCCGCCGCCATCATCGATGATGATGATGGCGGCGAAACCCCTGACCCATGCGGCAACGCCGTCCGCCAAGCCCGCTGCGAGCGAAGGCGCCTATGGAATACAGCTGGGCGCCTTCAAGTCGAGCGCCGACGCGGCCAACAGGCGTTGGGCGCACCTGGAGACGGAATATCCCAAGGCCCTTGCCGGATTGGCGCCGACGGTATCGCCGAAGACGGGCGCCTCGGGAACTCTGTATCGCTTGCAGGCTGAAGGAATCACGGAGAAACATGCGCGCGCGGTATGCGCTTCGTTGAAGGCCAAAGCGCAGCCCTGCGTGGTGATTCACCCGGGCGCTTTGCGTCACCAGTGACAATTCTTGTCACGTGCGGCATTTCTATCCTGCGCATAACTGATTGAATTCATTGCATTTGTGCTCTGGCACGCGGCTTGCTTACCCTTTAAAGTGAGCTCTTTGCCACGGTAGAGATTTGAGATGCAATCGCAAATCATCGCGTTATTGGTCCCCGACGGATGCCGCCAGGCGACCTTATTAGTGCGCCGTAGTGACGGGCAGTTTGCGCTCGAAGGAATCGATGCTCGCGTGGCCTGCGCCGCTCGAGTGGCCGCAAGCTGGTTTCGCCAAGGCCCCCTTATCGCAGATGCCGCGTCCTCCTCGGTCGTCGGTTACCAAGCGATGGAGAAGCCGGCGTAATGGAGCTCAAGTTTTCATTCTCCCCTGATGTGCGAGTCTTGGCGCCGCGCGCGTTTCCCCCGCCCGCGGCGTTTTTTTATTCGCGAATACCGGCTTGATCCAAGACGAAGGCGTATTCCGCGGCGATTTCGCGATAGCGCTGGAAGCGTCCGGATTTACCGCCGTGGCCGGCTTCCATATCGACGCGTAGCAGCAAGGGATGCGGCCCTGTGTTGAGGGCGCGCAGCTTGGCAATCCATTTGGCAGGCTCGTAGTACTGCACCTGACTGTCCCACAATCCGGTGGTGATAAGCATCGCGGGATAGGCTTGCGCGCGCACGTTGTCGTAGGGCGAGTACGACAGGATGTACTCGTAGTCCTCGCGCTTATTGGGATTACCCCACTCATCGTATTCGTTGGTGGTGAGCGGGATGGTGTCGTCGAGCATGGTGGTCACCACATCGACGAACGGCACTAGAGCGACGATGCCGCGGTAGTCGCCGGGGCTCAGGTTCGCGACCGCACCCATCAGCAATCCGCCGGCGCTGCCGCCCATGGCAAACACCTTGTCCTTGGCGGCATAGCGCGTGGCGGCAAGATGACGCGTGACATCGATGAAGTCGGTGAAGGAATGCATCTTGTGGAGCGTGCGGCCGTCGTCGTACCAGGAGCGTCCCATTTCCTGGCCGCCACGCACATGCGCAATGGCATAGACGAAGCCGCGATCGAGCAGGCTCAAGCGCGCCGACGTGAAGCTCGGATTGCTGGACAACCCGTAAGCGCCGTAGGCGTATTGCAGCAGCGGCGCGGAGCCGTCGAGTTTCACGCCCGCGCGGTACACCAGGGACACGGGGATGGGTGTGCCGTCGCGCGCGGACACGAACAGAAATTCAGTGCGATAGTTTGCGGGGTCGAAGCTGCCGATGACCGGATCGCGCTTCAGTAGAATCTGCTCTCGGCTACGGATGTTGTAGTCGTAGACCGTGGCCGGTGTGGTGAGCGAGGAATACGAATACCGCACGAGGTCGGTGTCGAGTTCCGGATTGACCGAGAGGCAGGCAGCGTAGGCCGCCTCGTCGCTGGCGATGAAGAACTCGGCCGCGGGCTGCGAGTCCGCAGTCCAGGGAGTGACGCTGATTTTCGCGAGGCCGCCGCTGCGGACGGACAGCGCCAGGAAGCCGGTGAATACGTCGAAGTCTTCAATGAAGGTGTCCTCGCGATGCGCGACCGCGTCGCGCCAACGGGCGCGGTCGGATCCTTCGCCGATGGCCACCTGGATCAACCGAAAATTACGCGCTTGCCAATTGGTTCTGACGATGAAGTCGTTGCCTAGATGTTCCAGTTGGTATTCATGATCGGGTTCGTGCGGCAGAAAGGTGTTGAAGGTCAGCTTCGGGTCATCGGCCTCTGCATAGCGCCACTCGGAGGACACCGTGCTTTCCATGTGGATGAAAATGAAGCGATCCGATTTGGATTTGGAGACGCCGGTGTAGAAGCTCTTGTCGGTTTGCTCGAAGGCCAGCGGGTCCTGGCGAGGGTCGGAACCTAGCACGTGTTTTTTGACGTAGATACCGAGCAGGGTCTCGGGATCCTTTTCGACATACAGCAGCGTGCGATTGTCGGCGGCCCAGGCGAGATCCGACTCGACGTCGGGAATGGCCACGCCGGCAATCTCGCCGGTGCTTAGGTTTTTGAGGCGCAGCGTGTATTGGCGCCTGCCCACCGTGTCCTCGCAAAACGCCAGCCAGGTGTTATCGGGCGAAATCTCCAGGGAGTCGATCCGATAATAGTCATGTCCCGCGGCGAGCTCATTGGCATTGAGCAGGACTTCCTCAGGCGCATCCAGGGCGGCCTTGCGGCGCGCGAAAATCGGGTGTTCCTTGCCCGGTTCGAAGCGGCTGTAGTACCAATAACCCCGCTTGCGGTAGGGCACGCTCGCGTCGTCTTGCTTGATGCGGGCGACGATTTCCTCGTAAAGCGCGCTTTCGAAGGGTTTGGCCGCGCTCATGTACTGTTCGCGGTAGGCATTCTCCGCGTGCAGGTAGCCAAGTACCTCGGGGTTGTTGCGTTCGTCATCCCGCAGCCAGTAGTAAGGATCAGTTCTGACCCCGTGCGGCGAGCTGACGGCATGCGGCCGAACGGCGGCGATGGGGGAAATGGCGGCGGCGAGAGCAGGGGTACTGTTCAGTTTCATGGGCATCTGTGGCTACTTGTCCTAGGGTCCGGCGGGAGTATAGTCAGATGCACAACACTGCAGCGCCAGACTGTAGCCAGCGGCTGCTTAGGGGGGAATATGCAAACCGTGGATCAATTGCTGAAATTGAAGGGCGCGGAGGTTTTTTCCGTCGCGCCGCAGGATTCGGTATTGCATGCCATTGAGATCATGGCGACCCGCCATGTGGGTGCACTGCTGGTCATGAATCAGAGCGCGTTGATCGGTATCATTTCCGAGCGCGATTACGCTCGAAAAGTGATCCTGAAAAACCGCTCCTCGCATGACACCCCGGTGGGCGACATCATGACCTCACCGGCGGTGAGCGTGACGCCCGACGATACGGTGCACCACTGTATGACCCTCATGACCGAAGGTCGATTTCGGCATCTGCCGGTGGTGAAGAGCGGTCGCGTGGTGGGCATGCTGTCCATTGGTGATTTGGTCAAAGCCGTCATTCAACAGCAGTCCGAGCATATCGAGCAGCTGGAGCGGTACATCGCCGGATGACCGTTTGCGACGCGGCGATTGACGATGATGCCCGGCTAGGTATTATGAAGCGCATATGAAGGCGCGCTAAGCGGCGATTGCCCCAACCTGACGCTCAACTTTTGAGCGTCCTGAACCGGTTTAAGTTATTGTTTTAAAAGGCTCTACGGTAAACCGCAGGGCTTTTTTAATCATGGGCGCAAGAAATGGCGAATCGGGACAGTGAAGAATTCGATACCAGCCGCAGCGGCACGGATCCGCGCGCCGGCGACTGGGGCCTGTGCCGTGCGGCGTATGAAAAGGACTCCTGCGGATTCGGGTTGATCGCGAGCCTCGACGATAAGGCCAGCCACTGGGTATTGCAGACGGCCATCAGCTCCTTGAATCGTCTGACGCATCGCGGAGCGATCGCCGCCGACGGCAAGACGGGGGATGGCTGCGGCCTGCTGATCAAGCAGCCAACCGCGTTTCTGCGGGCCATGGCGCAGGAGTCGGGACTTAAGCTGGCGCCGCTGTTCGCGGCGGGTCTGGTATTCCTCAATCGGGACGCGGCCAAGGCGGCGCATGCGCGGCGAATTCTCACCGAGCAATTGCAGCTCGAGAAACTGAAAGTGGCGGGCTTTCGCGTAATGCCCGTGGACCCCGGCGCCTGTGGTGCCGAGGCGCTCAAGACCTTGCCCACCATTGAGCAGGTGTTCGTCAACGCAGGCGGCGATCTCGACGAGGCCACCTTCAACCGTAAGTTGTACCTCGCGCGCCGGCGCGCGGAAAAGCGCCTGGAGAGCCAAGACCCGGTTTTTTACATCCCGTCGCTCTCGGCCAGCACCATCGTCTACAAGGGCATGGTGATGCCGAAGTACCTGGCGCAGTTCTATCCGGATCTCAAGGATGCGCGGATGGAAGCTTCGGTGGTCGTCTTTCATCAGCGCTTTTCCACCAACACCATGCCGCAGTGGCGCCTCGCGCATCCGTATCGCTACCTCGCGCACAACGGCGAGATCAATACAGTGCAGGGCAATCGCAGCTGGGCGGTGGCGCGCGGCCCTTTGTTTCGCTCGCCCGTGCTCCCCGACCTCAGCGACGTTCTGCCGGTGGTGTCCTTGACCGGCTCCGACTCGCAGTCGCTCGACAATATGCTGGAACTGCTGCTGGTCGGCGGCCTCGATCCCATGCATGCCATGCGCTTACTGGTGCCGCCGGCATGGCAGTCGGTGGACATGATCGATCCCGACCTCAAAGCCTTCTACGAGTACTACGCCACTCACATGGAGCCTTGGGACGGTCCCGCGGGCATCGTGCTCACCGACGGCCGCTATGCGGTTTGCACCTTGGATCGCAACGGTCTGCGTCCGGCACGCTGGGTAATCACCAAGAATCGGCATATCACCATTGCCTCGGAAGCGGGGGTGTGGGACTACCTGCCGGAAGATGTAGTGAAGAAGGGCAAGTTGGGGCCGGGCGAGATGCTCGCGCTCGACCTGCAAACCTCTGAGCTCATGGATACCAAGCGGGTGGATGATCTATTGAAGAGCCGCCATCCGTACAAGGTGTGGCTGAAGAAGGGCGTGCGCTACCTGCAAACCGATCTCATCGATCCGCGCCTTGCCGCGGAACCCTTCGACCGCGATACGTTGAGTTTGTATCAAAAGATGTTCAACGTCTCCGCCGAAGAACGCGATGAAATCATTCGCGTGCTTGCCGAGGACGAGAGCGAGGCCGTGGGCTCCATGGGCGATGACACACCTATGCCCGTGCTGTCGAAGAAAGTGCGCTCTCTGTACGATTATTTTCGCCAGCAGTTCGCGCAGGTCACGAATCCGCCTATCGATTCATTGCGCGAAAGCATCGTCATGTCGCTGCAGACCCAGATCGGCATGGAAGCCAATATTTTCGTGCCGGCGCAACAACATGCCGAACAAGTGGTCTTGTCATCACCGATTCTGTCGCAACGCAAACTGCGGCAGATCGTGGCACTGGCGGATTCGGGAGTGCCGAACGAGTTCATCGATCTGCAGTACGACGAGCAGTTGGATCTCAAGACTGCATTGACGAAGATCTGTGATCAGGCGGAAGCTGCCGTGCGCGATGGCAAGGTTGTGTTGCTGTTGTCGGATCGTTATCTCGTCAAGGGCAAGGTGCCGGTGCATGCGCTGCTGGCCACCGGCGCCGTGCATCATCGCTTGGTCAAGACTGGGCTGCGCTGCAAGTGCAATATTCTGGTGGAGACGGGCACGGCGCGCGACGCGCATCATTTTGCCTGCCTGGTCGGCTACGGCGCGACTGCCGTGTACCCTTATCTGGCGTACCAGACCTTGTTCGATCTCATGCGCAAGGGTGCGTTGAAAATGGAGGCCGCCCTGCGGCAGGAATTGGGCCGCAGCTATCGCCGCGGCATTCGCAAGGGACTGTTCAAGATCATGTCCAAGATGGGCATTTGCACCATCGCCAGCTATCGCAGCGCGCAGCTGTTCGAGATCGTAGGCCTCGGTGACGAAGTGGTGGGCATGTGCTTCGAAGGTTCCGACAGCCGCATCCAGGGCGCGGACTTCGCGGACTTGAAAGCCGATGCCGATTTCCTGGCACAGCGCGCTTGGGATCGCAGTGAAGGTGTGGAGCAGGGCGGCTTGCTCAAATACATGCACAATGGTGAGTACCACATGTACAACCCGGACGTCATTGCGACGCTGCAGTCGGCGGTAATGACCGGCGACTATGAGCAGTACCGCGAGTTCGCCGCCCTGGTCAACCAGCGGCCCGTGTCCTGCATTCGCGATCTGTTGAAATTGAATCCGCAAATGGCCGCCATTCCCATCGAGGAGGTGGAACCGCTGTCGGCGATATTCGCGCGTTTCGACAGCGCCGGCATGTCCCTGGGCGCGCTGTCTCCGGAGGCGCACGAGGCGCTCGCCATCGCCATGAACCGCCTGGGCGCGCGCTCGAATTCGGGTGAGGGAGGCGAGGATCCGGTGCGTTACGGCACGGAGAAGAATTCCAAAATCAAGCAAGTGGCCTCGGGACGCTTTGGCGTTACGCCCGAGTACTTGATCAACGCCGAAGTGCTGCAGATCAAGATCGCACAGGGCGCGAAACCCGGCGAGGGTGGGCAGCTGCCGGGGCACAAGGTGAATGACATGATTGCGCGCCTGAGATTTGCGCGCCCCGGCGTGGGGTTGATATCGCCGCCGCCGCATCACGATATTTATTCCATCGAGGATCTTGCACAGCTGATTTTCGACTTGAAGCAGGTCAATCCGCGCGCCTTGGTGTCGGTGAAGCTGGTAGCGGAACCTGGGGTGGGTACGGTCGCGGCCGGGGTCGCCAAGGCCTATGCGGACTTGATCACCATCAGCGGCTATGACGGCGGCACCGGCGCCAGTCCCTTGTCGTCCATCAAGTATGCAGGCACGCCTTGGGAATTGGGGCTGGCGGAGACACATCAAACGCTGCGCGCCAATGAGCTGCGGCATCGGGTGCGATTGCAAACCGACGGCGGACTTAAGACCGGCCTCGATGTCATCAAGGCTGCTCTCATCGGCGCCGAAAGCTTCGGCTTCGGCACGGCTCCCATGGTCGCTCTGGGCTGCAAGTATTTACGAATCTGTCACCTCAACAACTGCGCGACCGGGGTGGCGACGCAGCACAAGGTATTGCGCAGCAAGTACTTCATCGGCCTGCCCGACATGGTGATCAACTATTTCAAGTTCGTGGCGCAGGAATGCCGCGAGATCATGGCGTCCATGGGCGTGCGCAGCATTGCCGAGCTCATCGGACATACCGAGCTGCTGGAGATTCTGCCCGGTGAAACGTCGAAGCAGCGCAAGCTCGATTTGTCGCCGGTGCTGGCCAATTCCGGGCTGGTGTCGAGCAAGCCGCAGTACTGCATCGATCCCCACAATGAGCCGTACGATAAGGGCCTGCTGGCGCAGAAGATGCTCGCTGATATGCAGGTCGCGATCAACACCAAGTCCGGGGGGCAGTTCTCCTATGCGGTGAGCAACTACAACCGTTCCATCGGTGCGCGTATTTCCGGAGAGATTGCCAAGCATTGGGGTAACACCGGCATGAACGCGGCGCCTCTGGTGGTGAGTTTGAAAGGCTCGGTCGGGCAGAGCTTCGGCGTATGGAACGCCGGCGGGCTGCACCTGCATCTCGAAGGCGAGGCCAACGATTACGTGGGCAAGGGCATGGCCGCAGGCAAGATTGTGCTGAAGCCGCACGCGGCCTCCAGTTTCCTGGCGCGCGACACCATCATCATGGGCAATACGTGCTTGTACGGCGCCACCGGCGGCGAACTCTATGCCGCGGGCACTGCCGGCGAGCGATTTGCGGTGCGCAATTCCGGGGCTCTCGCCGTAGTGGAAGGCACGGGCGATCATTGCTGCGAATACATGACGGGTGGCGTGGTGTGCGTGCTCGGGCGTACCGGTGTGAACTTCGGGGCGGGGTTCACCGGCGGCTTCGCTTATGTGCTCGACATGGAGCGCGACTTCGTCGATCGCTACAATCACGATTTGATCGACATTCACCGCGTGTCGCCGGAAGGCATGGGCATCCATGTACAGCACTTGCGCGGCCTGATCGAGCAGCATGTCGAGGCCACGGACAGCGTCTGGGGCGCGCAACTGCTCAACGATTTTCGCAGCTACATCGGCCGGTTCTGGGTGGTGAAGCCGAAGGCGGCGGAAATCAATTCACTGCTGGAAAATTTGCGGCGCGCCGCTTAATGCCGAGACCTCATGGCCGATAATCCTCTGCAATTTCTCGACATCCCGCGCAAAGATCCCGACAAGCTGGCGGTGCAAGTGCGTACCCGCGAATTTCGCGAAATCTATTCGCAGTACAGCGCCGAGCAGGCGGAGCAACAGGCAGGCCGCTGCATTTCCTGCGGCAACCCGTTCTGCGAGTGGAAGTGCCCGGTCCACAATTACATTCCGAATTGGCTGAACTTAGTGAAGGACGGCAAGCTGTTCGAGGCGGCGGAGTTGTCGCATCAAACGAATTCGCTGCCGGAGATGTGCGGCCGCATCTGCCCCCAGGACAGATTGTGCGAGGGCGCGTGCACGCTGAATGACGGCATCGGTGCGGTGAGCATCGGCGCCATTGAAAAATACATCACGGACGAGGCATTCAAGCAGGGCTGGAAGCCCGATATGACCAATGTGGTGGCCACCGGCCGGCGCGTCGCCGTGGTGGGCGCGGGACCCGCCGGCTTGGCTTGCGCCGACATTCTGGTGCGCAATGGCGTCACGCCGGTGGTGTTCGACCGGTATCCGAAGATCGGCGGGCTGCTGACCTTCGGCATTCCGCCGTTCAAGCTCGAGAAAGAGGTGGTCGAGAAACGCCGCGAGATCATGGAAACCATGGGCGTGGAATTTCGCCTGAATGTCGATGTGGGCCGCGATGTCGGTTTCGAAGCATTGGCGCAGGAATTCGACGCGGTGTTTCTCGGCATGGGCACGTACACCTATGTGAAGGGCGGATTCGCCGGCGAGGATTTGCCGGGGGTGTACGAAGCGCTGCCGTACCTCATCTCCAACATCAATCGGGAGCTTAGGCTAGAGGATGAAGCCTCGCCATTCATCGACATGCGCGGCAAGCGTGTGGTGGTGCTGGGCGGCGGCGATACCGGCATGGATTGCAACCGCACGGCGATTCGCCAAGGCGCGAGCAGCGTCACCTGCACCTACCGGCGCGACGAAGACAACATGCCGGGCTCGCGCCGCGACTACAAGAACAGCAAGGAGGAGGGAGTTACCTTCCTGTTCAATAAGCAGCCCATTGAAATAGTGGGTTCGGATCGGGTGCAGGGAGTGAAATTGGTTGAGACGCGCTTGGGACCTCCAGGGCCGCGCGGGCGCCGCATCTCGGAAGTAGTGCCTGGCACGGAAGAGACCATCGACGCCGATGCGGTGATCATTGCGTTCGGATTTCTACCCAGCCCAGCGGATTGGTTCGCGCAGCAGCAAATCGCGCTGCATGCCAACGGCCGGGTGCGTGTGTCGGGCGCGCCGCAGCAGCGCTTCCAAACGACCAACCCCAAGGTGTTCGCCGGCGGCGACATGGTGCGCGGCTCCGATCTCGTGGTCACCGCGGTGTTCGAGGGACGCGAGGCGGCGCAGGGCATATTGCGCTATTTGGGGCTGAAGGCGCGCGCCTTAGCGTGAACCTGTGAGCGACTGGCGGAGGGCGGCGAGAATGCCGCCGGGCCGGTGCGGTAGTACGCGGTGGCGGATGGCGTGGTCCGTCGCGAACATGAGCCCAATGAGCGCGAAGACCGCAAAGTTCGTCAGTAGCGACCACACCCGCAGCGAAGTGACGAAGAACAAAACTAGAATAGCCACCGCCAGCAATCCGTAAAACAGGGTCCAAGCCAGGGTGGCCTTGCGTGTGTAGGCGATCTCCACCGGCGTCAGCGGACCATGGAGTTTGCTTGACAGCTGCGTGCACAGCGGCACCCGGCCGCCGAACAATGATCGACCGAATCCGATGCATGCCGCGGCGTAGACGCCGCATTGCTGCACGACGTCGTTCCATTCATAGTATTCGGTCAGCACTGTCCAGTAGCGAATGAGCAGGGCGGCGACCAGCGCGAAGATCGATAGGGCGACCACTTTATGCGCGCTGCGCCAAAGCAAGATTGCACCCACGAGCAGCAGGGGTGCAATGGATAGGCTGGTCGCCAATCCCTTGGCGTCGGGCACGGAATTGCTGTACTGCGACAGTGCCGCATACGCGACAACGAACGCCACAACGACTGCCACTTGCCGCGATGATGCCCCCCGCGTCTGCGTCTGCGCCTGCGGGTTCGGTGAATGTTCGGATTCGGGCATGAAGTCGTGGTTGTTGAATAGCTCCGGGCGGCGAGTTTATAGGGGCGCTTTGGGTTCGTCCAAATAAAAGGCGGCCGCCTAAAGTCAGCAGGCGGACGAGCGAGAACCTGGCCGATTGTTGGCAGATTCGAGGTCCGAAAACGGCGAGTATTGACGTCCGATATTGGCTATTCTGACGCCATGGAACTCGACTCAGATGCTTGCTTTCGCGCGGTGCGGGCCCGCGATCGTCGCTTCGACGGTCGATTCTTCGTGGCCATCACCTCCACGCATATTTATTGCCGCCCCATTTGCCCGGCGCGTCCGGCGAAGCGCGATAACATGCGCTTTTATGCAAGCGCGGCAGGTGCCGAAGGCGCGGGTTTTAGGCCCTGTCTGCGCTGCCGCCCGGAGCGCGCACCGGGTCTCGCCTCCGTCGATGCGGTGAGCCGTCTGGTGGGCGCCGCTATTTCGGGTATTGAGGAACACGCGCTGTCGAGCGCCAAGGTCGGCGAACTGGCGGCATCGCTCGGGGTCAGCGACCGGCATCTGCGCAGGGTCACCGAATCGGAGCTCGGCGTGTCACCGATCGAGCTTGCGCAGACGCAGCGGCTGTTGCTGGCGAAGCGCCTGCTCGCCGACACACGCATGAGTCAGACCGAGATCGCATTTGCCAGCGGCTTCGGCAGCGTGCGGCGTTTCAATGCCCTGTTCAAATCGCGTTACGGCTTAAGTCCGCGGGAATTGCGCGGCGCGGCGGGTGCGGCGCAGGGTCTGCACTGTCAACTGGAGTTTCGTCCGCCGTTCGCCTGGAGCGGCCTGCTCGACTATCTGCGCACACGCGCCGTTCCTGGAGTGGAAACGGCCGATGCCACCCACTATCGGCGCACCGTGTGCATCGATCAGCACCAGGGGTGGATCTGTGTATCGTTGAGCGAGAAGCAAAACGCGCTCGATGTAGAGATGGCACCATCGCTGGCGTCCGTGATCGGCGCGGTCATCGTGCGTGTGAAACGGCTGTTCGATTTGGGCGCGGTGCCCGACGCGGTGAGCGCGCACCTGGTGAAGGATCCGTTGCTGGCGAAGACGGTGCGGCGAATTCCGGGCTTGCGTGTGGCCGGCGCCTTCGACGGTTTCGAACTCGCGGTGCGAGCGATCTTAGGTCAGCAGGTGTCGGTGAAGGGCGCGACGACTCTGGCGGGGCGTTGGGCGCAAGCCTTCGGAAACCCGATTGCCACACCCTACCCCGAACTCAATCGTCTGACGCCGACCGCGCAGAGAATCATGTCGGTGTCCGTGGACGAGATTGCCGGACTTGGCATCATAGGGGCCCGCGCCCGTTGCTTGTCCGCGCTGAGTACCGCGGTACTCGAGCGAAAAGTCATGCTGACCTTCGCCGCGAATGTCGAGGAGCAGATCGAGGCGCTGATGACCCTGCCGGGCATCGGACCCTGGACGGCGCAGTACGTCGCCATGCGCGCACTGCATTGGCCCGACGCCTTTCCCAGCGGCGATCTCATGCTCATGCGCGCGGCGAACGCCACGCAGCGGCAATTACAAGCACTCGCCGAAGCCTGGCGCCCATGGCGGGCCTACGCAACACATTATTTATGGCAGTCACTTGGAGCTAACCCATGAACGCGTACACTCATTTCGAAAGCCCTATCGGCCGCTTGTTGCTCACGAGCGATGGAACGGCGCTCACCGGTCTGTACATGGAAGTCAGTCGCAAGGCTCCATCCACCGACGGCTGGCTGGAAGATGGCTCGGTGGCACCCTTGGCGGAGGCGGTGCGTCAATTGTCCGAATATTTCTCCGGCACGCGGCGCGATTTCGAGCTGCCGCTACGGCCACAGGGCACGGCCTTTCAGCAGCGCGTCTGGCGGGAACTGGGAGAGATTCCCTACGGCGAGACTTGGAGCTATGGACAGCTCGCCAAGCGCATCCACAAACCCAGCGCATCGCGGGCCGTGGGTCTTGCTAACGGCCGCAATCCCATTTCAATTTTGGTGCCCTGTCATCGGGTGATCGGCGCCAACGGATCGTTGACCGGATACGGCGGGGGCCTGGAGCGCAAGCAATGGCTGCTGGCGCATGAGGGCTTGCATTAGTTGAGATGGCGCTAGATGAGCGCAAGCGTGATGGTAAAGACCGCGCCGCCGCCATCCGATCGATTGCCGGCCACGGCGGTTCCGCCATGAAACTCGGCTATCAGCCGCACTATATATAGACCTAGGCCGAAGTGCGGCTTGTCGTCGCGGCCCTGGCGCTGCTCGAACAAGGATTCGAATAAGCGCCCGAGGACCTCGGGTGGTATCGGCGGACCATCGTTCATCACTTGCAGCAGGTAGCTGCTTTGCACTCGTTCCAAGCGGACGGTGATGGTACCGGCGGGCGGGCAGAAATCGACGGCGTTCTCGATGAGCTTGTCGAGCAGTTGCACCAAGAGCTCGGGCGCGCCGCGAATGAAGCAGGGATCGGTCGGGATCTCGAGCGCGAAGCGGGCCTGCGGGAAGCCGTCGCGGTAGGCTGCAACGGCCGAGGACACGACCTCGCGCAAATCGAAATTCGCCCGTTCCGCCTGCTTGATGCTTTCCTCGACGCGAGCCGCGGCGCCGAGGGCGCTTAAGATCGATTGCAACCGCTGAGTGCCTTCACGCGCACGATTTATATAGAGCCGCTGATCCTCGCGCAGGCCTTCTGATTCCAAATTATCCAGCGAGGAGCGCACGATGGT
>JAYTXS010000008.1:0-21585 GCA_043742845.1 Gammaproteobacteria bacterium | reverse complement strand
TCGGGTCCGGCGCGCTCCAACTCCTCGAGAACTTCGGCAGGGACGTGAATTCCGGGGACGTGCGCATTCAGCCACAGAGCCATCTTCACCGATTTGAGCGGGATGATTCCCGCAAGCAGCGGAATATTGCCGAGCTTTGCCGCATCCAGCAATTGCTCCAGCAAGCCGGTGTCATAGATGGCTTGGGTCTGAAAGAACTGCGCGCCCGAGTCAATTTTGCGCTGAGTATTGTCTACTTCGCGCACGAAATCGGCTGCCCCCGGATTCACGGTCGCACCTAGAAACAGCGGCGGTGAGCCATGCAGGTCATTGCCCGCCAAGTCTCGGCCACCGCGCAAAGCACGAGCCGCTTGCAGCATCTGCAGAGTCGTCAAATCGAATACGCCCTTTGCCTCGGGCTGATCGCCGTTTTTTGGGTCGTCGCCCGTCATGAATAAAAAATTGCCTATGCCAAGGAGCGAGGCACCGAGTAGATCGGCCTGAATGGCGATCCGGTTGCGATCGCGTGCGGTAACTTGGACGATGGCCTCGATCCCGCGATCTTGCAGAAGGTGTGCGACCGACTTGGGCTCGGCCGCCATTCGCGCTCGCGGCGATTCGGTGATGTTAACGGCATCGACCAGACCCTTGAGCGCATCGGCCTTGGCGAAGAACTCGGACAGGTCGATACCCTTCGGCGGAGTCAATTCGCTCGTGACGAGGAAGCGTTTTGACTGGGTTTTTTCCTCGAATACACTCATTGCTGGAATTCCCGCGACCGCAGGCGCCGTGGAGCTGTTTTCAGGCGCGCCATATTTGTCTAATTCAATGAATGGCTTAGCGCCAATTGCGATAATGATGATGACGCAGCTAAAGGTGCAAGGCAAACAAACTTTGCAGGCGTGGAAGGGCGGCCAATGGAGGCAAAAAGGCCACCAAGCGCGGGCACCTGAAATGCTCCGCCTTGGTGGCGAGTGATCGCGGACAACGATTGGCACTGATAACTTGAGAATCTGGGGGCAGCTCATGCCGCACACACCGGCTGCTGCTGCGACGGCGTTTGCGACGGCGGTACTGTGTGCGGTTGCCGGTGCGCAAATCAAAGGTTATCTCGCCTTCTATCCCGACCGAGTGGACCTTTCGCCTTAGGAATCGTGCGGTTGACTTTCTAATATGGACGATCATATTGGCGTCATGCCTAAGCCTTCGCATCGCGAGACTATTCTTGAGCATGGCCTGCGGGTGGTGCACACGCGCGGCTTCGCCAACGCCAGTGTGCGCGACATTGTGCAGGCGGCCGGCGTGCCGCAGGGTTCCTTCACCAATCACTTCGTGTCCAAGGAGGCGTTCGGACTCGAGATCCTCAATCTATACCATGCGAACGGGGCTGAATTGGTACGCGAGACTCTGCGCAACGATTCCCTGCCGCCGCTCGAGCGGCTCGCTGCGTATATCGACGCCGGCAAGAACCGCCTCAATCAAGACGGCATGCGAAACGGCAGCTTGTTCGGAAATTTTGCGGCCGAGGCGAGCGAACATGGCGAGCCCGTTCGATTGCGCCTCATCGAAATATTCGTGGAGGCGAGCGATGCCATCGCTCATTGCCTGAAGGCGGCTGTCAGGGCGGGAGAGCTACCGCGAGAATTCGACGTTCAGGAAGTCGCCGCGTTCGTGGTGTCCTCGCTGCAGGGGGCCTATTTGCTGGCTAAAGCTTACCGCAGTCCGGAACCGGTGGAGCGCTTCAAGCGCATCTTGTTCTCGGCCGTCTTGCGTTAGCTATTTGAGCGTCCGGCGGTACTGCAAGAAGCGGGAGCGCTCCGCGACTCGGTCGTACAGCAACATGGCATCGGTATTTGATTCGTGCGTCAGCCAGTGAACACGCGCGCATCCTGCGGCCCGGCCGAGTTCGTACACGTGTTCGATCAGCTTGCGTCCGATGCCGGTGCCGCGCGACTCCGGACTCACAAATAGGTCTTGCAGGTACAGATAGTCGCCGATGGTCCAGCACGATCGATGGCGAATATGGTGCACCAAGCCCACGGCCGCGGAGCCGTCCCAAGCGAGGGCGCCTCCCATCGGCTCACTGCGGTCGAGCAACCGCGTCCAGGTGACCTGCGAGACTTCCGCGGGTATGTCTGTCTTGTAGAAGGACTGGTAGCCGCGCCACAGCGGCAACCAAGCCGCATGATGTTGATCTGACAGCGGCAGGATTTGAATAGCGTTCATGGTGGCATCATAGACGATCAGGCATTGATGAGGCCGTGTCGAATCGCGATCAGCGTCAACTCGGACTGATTGGCCACGCCGAGTTTCTGCTTGATGTTGTATAGGTGGGTGCCGATGGTTGAGGCGGACAGATTCAGATCCGAGGCGATACGCTGCACCGTCGCGCCGCCGGCCAGACGTACGAAGACTTCGAATTCCCGCTCCGACAAGCGTTCGACCGGCGACTTGCCGGCGCCGTCGAATTCCGACAGGGCCAGCTTCTGGGCGAGAACGGGGTCGAGATAGCGGCGGCCCGCGGCCACTGCCGCCACGGCCTCGAGCAGCGCCTCAGGGGCGCTACGCTTGGATAGGAAACCCAGTGCGCCTTCCTGCAAGGCACGGCGCGCGTGCATGGGGTCGTCATGCGCCGACAGGGTTAGTACTTGTGCCTGGGGGTGACGGGAACGAATCCGGCGCAGTGCCTCAAGTCCCCCCATCCCCGGCATGGCGAGATCCATGACCACCACGTCGGGACTGAATTCGAGATACTGCTGGCACGCTGCTTCACCCGATTCAACTTCGGCGATGACCGACACTTCCGGCACGGATTGCAGCAGTAGCCGAAACCCCATGCGTACGACGGCGTGATCGTCGACCAACAGGACGCGAATCACGTGCGCCCGCCCAAGGGAATCTCGGCGGCAAGCCGTACGCCGCGGTCCCCGTGATTGGCGATCGTGAACGTGCCATGTAATTGACGCACGCGATCCGCCATGCCACGCAGGCCAAAATGCCCGGGCCGCGCCCAGTCAGCCGGCAAGCCGACGCCGTCGTCGGTTACCGATACGTTGATGCGCTGGGCGTCGCACTGCAAAATCATGTCTACTCGCGAGGCTTGCGCGTGCCGCAGGGCATTGATCAGTCCTTCCTGGATTATCCGGTAGATCGCGAGCGCAACGCTTGGCCCGAGTTCAATGGGGATTTCTTGGCGAAGCGAGAGCGCAACGGAGGGGTGACGCCGCTGCCAGTCGCGAATCAAGCTGTCGAGCGTCGCCGCCAATCCGAGCGTATCGAGCGACAGTGGCGACAAGCGGGGAATCAGTCCGTGCATGGCGTCGTACAGGCGGCCCGCCTCATCCGAAATCATTCGAGCGATTTCTCCGGTCGCAGGGTCCCGCACGCCGCCTTGGGTGGCGATGGCCTGCGCGAGACTGCGAATGGCGGTGACCGACTGGCCGAATTCGTCGTGAAGCTCATGGGCGATCAGGCGCCGTTCTTCTTCGACACGCTGGTCAGCCAGTGAGGACATTTCGCGCCGTTCCTCCAGCCGCGCTTCTGCGTCATGCGCCTTGCGCTCGGCTAGAACCTTATCTTGCACGGCCTGCGCCATGCGATTGAACGCCGCACCGATTGCTTGCGCTTCGTTGCCGGCAAGCAGCGGCAGACGAAATGAGAGATCTCCCTGCTGTATGCGTTCGAGGCCGTCTGCAATGACGGGAAAGGGTTGCAGAGCGCGTTTCACCGACCAGAATGCCAGGCCGTTCACGACGACGAACATGGCCGCCGCAATGGCGGCAAGCTGGCTGATGTCATCCCAGGCATCGAGCACGGCGCGCGAGGGCTGAGCCTGAACCACGAGCAGCACTCCCCCTCGCAGTGCTAGTGAATAGGTCACCGCTTGCGGCGCCAAAAGCTGCGTAAACCACGCCGGTGCTTCGCGGTCCGCCTTGTACACCGCCGGCGGCGAGCGATACAGAACCTCTCCGGTGGAGGTGAGGAGGGATATCTCGTTGGCGCGCACCCGGCCTAGCTGCTGCAGGAACTGCAGCACCAGATCCGGTCCACCGACCTGGGAATAGACTCCCGCCAGGCGGCCCAGCAGTTGCGACGCCACCCGGTTCGCCGCCTCGATTTCCTCACGCACGGAGGTCTTGGTGCTTTGAACTTCGGCCGAGATCAGCACGATCACAAATGCGGCGCTTAGGGCCGCAACCACGAGATTCAGGCGGGTCCGCAGTCTCATGGAGTGATGGTACCAGGGGTGTGGGGCCCCGGAGCTTGGGTTAGGGGCTTCGCCCCCGGGCGGGGTGTCCTGAAGCGCTCATGAAAATCATGAGTGCAGTTTCATGATGTCGCTGATTCGAGGAGCGCATGCCCGGAGGAGCATCGGGTGGTTCCTTATTGAGGAGTTCGAATATGACCTGGGAAACCCCAACGGCAGTTGAATTGCGGTTCGGTATGGAAATCACGATGTATGTGTCGAATCGCTGAGTAGCGAGGGTGTTCGCCCGCACCTGCGGGCGGCGCCTTACCAGTGAAAATCCGGGTATTGGGGTCCGCCGCGGGCGGCGGTTTTCCGCAGTGGAACTGCAACTGCCCGAATTGCCGGGGTTATCGCGCTGGGACCCTGCAGACTCGGGCCCGCACCCAATCTTCGATCGCGGTCGGTACCGGCAACAACTGGGCATTGGTCAACGCGTCGCCCGATGTCCTGGCGCAATTACAAGCCAATCCTGATTTACAGCCGGCGCGCTCGATCCGCGACAGCGCCATCACGGCCATCGTTCTGGTGGACGGCCAGGTCGATCACACCACCGGGCTTTACATGTTGCGCGAGTCCGTGCGACCGTGGCCTATTTGGTGCACCGACAGCACGTTTGCCGACCTCACCCGCGGCAACCCTGTGCTTGGGGTACTTGGCTATTTTTGCGGCGTGGAGCGGCGCCGTATCGCTGCGGATGGCAGCATTTTCGTGATCGATGAGGTTCCAGGCGTCCGCTGGCGTGCCTTGCCGGTCGCCAGCAAACCGGCTCCTTATTCGCCGAACCGCAACTCCCCCATGATTGGCGACAACCTGGCGCTGGTGATCGAGGACGCCAAGAGCGGGCGAACCGTGGTGTATGCGCCGGGCTTGAGCGCCATTGACGAGCTTCTGTGGGAAGCCATGCAGGCCGCGGCCTGCGTGCTCGTGGACGGTACGTTCTGGACCGACGATGAAATGATCCGACTCGGAATCTCCGTCAAGCGCGCGAGCGATATCGGACATCTGCCGCAATCGGGAGCGGGCGGTATGCTGGGGTGGCTGGAGCGACTGCCGGCCGCCACGCGCAAGATCTTGATTCACATCAACAACACCAACCCTATTCTCG
Organism: Gammaproteobacteria bacterium; assembly: GCA_043742845.1. Taxonomy (GTDB): domain Bacteria; phylum Pseudomonadota; class Gammaproteobacteria; order Steroidobacterales; family Steroidobacteraceae; genus Bog-1198. Next base: position 16,252 of record JAYTXS010000008.1, on the reverse strand, counting down.
ATGAGGCCTCGGCCGAAGCGGCCGAGCTGACGCGACGCGGGGTCGAAGTGGCGCACGACGGAATGGAGATTGCGGTATGAGTGCCGCTGCCTGGAGCCGTGAGGAATTCGAAGCCCAACTGCGCACTCAGGGGCGCGCCTATCACATTCACCACCCGTTCAACGTGCTTCTGAATTCCGGCGCGGCTACTGCTACGCAAATTCGCGGCTGGGTCGCGAATCGCTTTTACTACCAGATCAACATTCCGATCAAGGATGCGGCCATTCTCGCCAATTGCACGGACCGCGCCGTGCGCCGCTCCTGGGTGCAGCGCATTCTCGATCACGACGGCTATGGCGATGATCCCGGCGGAATCGAGTCATGGCTGCGGTTGGCGCAGGCCGTGGGGCTGACGCGAGAGAGTGTAGAGAGCCTCAGCGAAGTAGTCCCCGGCGTACGTTTTGCCGTGGACGCCTACGTCAACTTCGCGCGCCGCGCGCCGTGGCCGGAGGCCGTGTGTTCCTCGCTGACGGAGCTTTTCGCACCGGAGATCCACAAACAGCGTCTCGCGAATTGGCCGCAGCACTATTCATGGATCGAGCGGGGTGGGCTGCAATACTTTCAGAGCCGTGTGAGCCTCGCGCGCCGCGACGTGGAAATCGGCCTTGCGCTGACCTTGCAGCACTTCGATACGCGCGCCCTGCAGGAGCGCGCCTTGGAGATTCTCAAATTCAAGCTCGACGTGCTATGGCAAATGAGCGATGCCATGGCACTGCGCTACATGGGTAGCCCACATGAATGACTTTGGCGTGCACGACGTCGCCATCAGCCCCGCGTCGCAGCCTGCCGTCGGGCGCGGCTTCCGGCTGCAGTGGGAGGAAGCGCAAAATTCGCACGTGCTCCTATATCCCGAAGGGATGATCAAGCTCAACGGCAGCGCCGGTGAAATTCTCAAACGCTGCGACGGCACGAGAACCATCGCCGACATCACTGCGGATCTAGAGCGCGCTTTCGCAGCCGTCAATTTGTCCGCCGATGTGCTGCGCTTCGTGAGGCTGGCGGTGGAGAAGAAATGGCTGCAGATCCGCTCGTGAATTCGAAGCCGCAGCGTCCCGGACCAGCCCGTCCGGGGCCGCCGCTGTGGTTGCTGCTGGAATTGACATACCGTTGTCCCTTGCACTGCGCCTTCTGCTACAACCCGACGGACTTTGCACGCAGCGGCACGGAACTCGGCACACAGGACTGGATACGGGTGCTGCGTGAAGCGCGCGCTCTGGGCGCGGTGCAGCTGGGCTTGTCGGGTGGCGAACCTTTGGTGCGCGAGGACGTCGAGGAGATCGTTGCGGAGGCGCACACGCTGGGTTTCTACTCGAATTTGATCACTTCGGGCGTTGGCTTGAATGAGACCCGACTGCGCAATTTGAAGAAATCCGGGCTGGATCATATCCAGCTGTCCTTTCAGGACAGCACGCAGAAGATGAACGATTTTTTGAGCAGCACGCGTACCTTCGAGCTCAAATCGGCGGTGGCCGCGTTGATCAAGCAATACGACTATCCCATGGTCCTGAACGTGGTGCTGCATCGACTGAACATCGATCACGTCGAGGAGATCCTGGAGATGGCGCTGCGCCTCGGCGCGGACTACGTGGAGCTGGCGAACACTCAGTACTATGGATGGGCATGGCACAACCGTGAGCAGTTGCTGCCGAGTCGCGCGCAAGTCGAGCGGGCCGAGGCCACCATGCAGCGCTTTCGTGAACGCGTCGGCAGCCGAATGAGGATTTTCTTCGTCGTACCGGATTACTTCGAGACCCGCCCCAAGCCCTGCATGAAAGGCCTGGGCTCGATCTTCCTGACCATTACGCCTGACGGTACCGCGCTTCCGTGTCACGCCGCACGCATGTTGCCGGGGCTGGAATTCCCAAACGTTTGCAATGCCGGCGTTGAACACATCTGGTACGAGTCGGAGTCCTTCAATCATTTTCGCGGCGATGCCTGGATGAAGGAACCGTGCCGCAGCTGTCCGGAGAAGGCGCGTGATTTCGGCGGTTGCCGCTGCCAAGCGTACTTGCTGACGGGCGATGCGGCGAACGCGGATCCGGTTTGCGATCTGTCGCCGCATCACCACTTGGTGAGCGAGGCGGTGGCGCGGGCTGAGCGCCCTGCCGGCGGTGAGCCCGTTCGTTCGGCGGCCGCATCGCATCTCGGGTTAGAGGAGAAGCCTTTGGTGTTTCGCAGCCCGCGCAATTCGTCTACGCTCTTCCCCGAGCACGGGGGTACTTGACGCGATGCAGTGGTTGACTTGGGTATTCATCATCGCAGTGGCGGCTGAGACGCTGACACGCCTGTGGCTGGGGTCGCGTCAGATCGCTGCCGTTCAGGCGCATCGCAACGAGGTGCCGGAGGCATTTCGCGCTCAGGTCGCTCTCGCGGACCAGCAGAAGGCGGCCGACTACACGACGGCCCGGGCAAGGCTGGGGCGCTGGGCAACCGTTGCGGAGGCGTTGGTCAAGCTCGCGCTGACCGTCGGCGGTGGACTGGCCGCGACGGATGGGTTGTGGCGCCACACGAGTCTGTCTGAACCGTGGCGCGGCGCGGCCGTTATTGCCAGCGTGATGTTGGTGTTGCAATTGCTGGTCAGCTTGCCTTTTTCACTGTGGCGAACTTTCGTCATCGAGGCACGCTTCGGCTTCAACCGAGTATCGCCGCGGCTTTACGCCGCGGATTTCGCCAAACAAATGCTGTTGGCCGCGTTGCTCGGAGGCCCACTTTTATTGGCCACCCTGAGCTTCATGGAGCGAGCTGGGCCTTGGTGGTGGATAGGCGTGTGGCTCATCTGGCTGGTATGGACGTTAACTCTGACCTGGGCCTTCCCGCAATACATAGCGCCCTTCTTCAATCGATTTACGCCGCTGGCCGATGAGGCGCTCAAGCGACGTGTGGAGGCGCTGCTCAAGCGCTGTGGATACACGGCGCGCGGTGGTGTATTCGTCATGGACGGATCTTTGCGCTCTGCACATGGCAATGCCTATTTCACGGGCATCGGCCGCAACAAGCGCATTGTTTTCTTCGATACCCTGTTGTCGCGGATCGAGCCGCCGGAGATCGAAGCGGTACTCGCCCATGAGCTCGGCCACTTTCGCCTGCATCATGTGCTTCAGCGGCTGCTCGCCAGAGTGTTGCTGACTTTTTGCGGCTTGGGCTTGCTGGCATGGCTGGCTCGCCATCCAATATTCTACAGCCGGTTAGGCGTGCCGCTGCCTTCGGCCGCCATGGCGCTGCTGCTGTTCATTTTCACCGTTCCCGTGCTGACGTTCTTCGCGACTCCCGTGATGTCTTGGTGGTCGCGCCGGCACGAAAGGCAGGCCGATGATTTTGCGGCGCGATACGCCGATCCCAAGCATTTGGCGGCCGCCTTGGTGAAACTGTTTCGCGATAACGCATCCACGCTTACGCCGGATCGCATTCACTCTAGCTTCTTCGATTCTCACCCGCCCGCGCTCGAACGCATCGGCCGATTGATGTCCCTGACCAGCGGTGCCTGAGACCAAGTCCGCGCAGGGTACTAGGCGGCCGCGAGCTGCGCGGGAATGTCCTCCAAGGCTTTGGCCAGCACATCGTCGATTCTCTCCGCCCAGATGAATTCGAGCTTGGAGCGTACGCTCTGCGGGATGTCCTCCAGATCGCGGCGATTCCGTGCCGGCAGAATTACGGTGCAGATGCCGGCGCGCGAAGCGGCGACGCATTTCTCCTTGATGCCGCCCACCGGCATGACCACGCCGCGCAGGCTGATCTCTCCGGTCATTGCCACGTCGGAGCGCACGGTTCGTTGCGTCAGCAGCGATGTCAAGGACGTTGCGATGGCCACTCCCGCACTGGGACCGTCCTTCGCAATGGCGCCGGCCGGCACATGGATGTGCAGATCGCTGTTGTCCAATAGCGCAGGATTAATGCCGAGCCGATCCGCCTGCGACTTCACCCAAGTGACCGCGGCCTGAGCACTCTCTTTCATCACGTCGCCGAGTTGCCCGGTCAAAATGAGCTTGCCGCTGCCTCGGACGCGGCTCGATTCGATGAACAGAATATCGCCGCCCGCGGGAGTCCAGGCAAGTCCCGTCGCCACGCCAGGGACGCTGGTGCGCAGCGCCACATCGCTTTCGAAACGTGCGCCGCCCAGGATACGCGCCACATCGTTGACGCCGATCGAGACGCTCTGTGCGCCGCCTGAAGCAATGATGACTGCCGCATTGCGCAGCGCCGCACCGATCTGGCGCTCGAGGCTGCGCACGCCCGCTTCGCGCGTGTAATCCACGATCAGCCGGCGCAGCGCCTCCTCGGAAACCTGAACCTGCTCCGGCGTGAGGCCGTTGGCCTTGAGTTGCCGAGCGAGCAAGTATCGCTGGGCGATTTGCAGCTTCTCCTCTTCGGTATAGCCCGTAAGTTCGATGATTTCCATGCGGTCGCGCAGCGGCGCCGGTATCGCATCCAACACATTGGCCGTGCCGATAAACAGCACCTTCGATAAGTCGTAGGGAACGGCAAGGTAGTTGTCGCGGAAGGAGTTGTTCTGCTCGGGATCGAGGACCTCGAGCAGGGCTGAGAACGGATCACCTTGATGGCTGGCGGAGAGCTTGTCGACCTCATCGAGCATGAGCACGGGATTGCGGCGACCGGCCTTGCGCATGGCCTGCGCGATATTGCCCGGCAGAGAACCGATGTAGGTACGCCGATGGCCGCGAATCTCTGCCTCATCGTGCACGCCGCCCAAGCTGACGCGGCCGAACTTCAGTCCGATGGCCTTGGCGATGCTTTGGCCGAGCGAGGTCTTGCCCACGCCCGGCGGCCCGACGAAACACAGTATGGGACTGCGGCCCTCAGGATTAAGCTTGCGAACCGCTAGAAATTCCAAGATGCGACGCTTGACCTTTTCCAGCCCATAGTGATCCTGGTCGAGTATGGCGCGAGCGCTTTCGATATCGACAGCTTCCGGATCGACCTTCGACCATGGCATGGCCAACAGCCAATCGAGGTAGATTCGCGTCATGGAGTATTCGGCTGCACCGTCGGGCATGCGCTCCAGACGCTTCAGTTCGCGCTCCGCCTGTTCGGCGGCCTCCGCGGGCATGCCGGCGTCCTTGACCGATTGCTTCAGATCCTCGAGCTCCGCCGAGGATGAGTCGCTGTCGCCCAACTCCTTCTGGATTTGGCGCAAGCGCTCGCGCAGCACCGCTTCTTTCTGCCGTTCGTCGAACGCCTCGCGTGTTTTCTCATCGATCTGGCGCGATACCTTCAACACCTCGATGCGCCGGCCAAGTAAGGTGAGTACGCGATCGAGCCTTTCCTTAAGGTCGAAAGTGGCCAGGATTTCCTGCTTCTGCGCGGACTTCAAATCCATGAAGCTCGCGACCATGTCGGCGAGCGCCGGAATCGACTCTATGCCGCGGATGGCATTGACGAGCTCCCCGGGAGCCTGCGGCAGCAGCTGCACGGCTTCGAGTGCGCGATCGCGCAAGCTCAGCCCGCGTGCCTCGATTTCGCTGTCGAGAGCTGCCGTTTCCCGGTGCGTTTCAATGCGCGCCACCAGGAAGGGATCGCGGCTGACGTAGTCCAACACCGTGAAACGCTCTTCGCCTTGGACTATCAAATGGTGAGTACCGTCCGCGGCGGTAATAAAGCGCAGGATGGTGGCGGCGGTGCCTACGCGATGGAGATTGTCGGCTGCGGGCGCGGCGCTTTCCTGAGCCGTGCCATCCTGCGCGGGAACACCGGCATCCTTCTGCAGCAACAGGCCGACGCGGCGTTGCGTGCGCACGGCTTCCTGGGCGGCGGCGAGCGCGGCGTCGCCGCAGACAGCGATGGGCAGTACGACGCCTGGGAACAGCACGCTGTTGCCGACCGGCAATATGATCAGCACGTCTTCTATGGGGCCGCTCTGCGGCTGAGTATCGCTAACGTTCATGATGCCTCCCGGGTGAGCCGCAGAAACAGGCAGCCGCGATCGAGCCGGCGCTCGATTACAGCGTAGTGGCCGGGCGGCAGGTCGATGCGCCGGCGCATCCGGCCATAGGGAATCTCCAAGCGCACCACGTTCATATGGGCATGCAGCGCTTGCGGCGGGACATGGGTCTCGATTTGCAGGCCGGTGGGAGTAATCTGCACGGCCACCTCTTCGGCTCGGGCGCCAGGCAAGGCCACCACTACTTGAAGTTCGCTGCCATCCGTAAAAATGTCGGCCGGAGGTTCCCATGCCGGAGACACGGAGGGCACGGCCAGCAACTCGAAGAAACGCCGGTGCTTACGCTCGGCTTCATCGAGGAGTGCGCAGGCTTCGCCCCACATCCAGGATTTTCTGCGGTAGATGTTCATGGCCTAAATAAGTGCGGCCATGAACGCTGAAGTTCAAGGGGGAGGGCGGGCCGAGGGCCGATTAGCGACCCTTACCGTGTATCCGCCGGACTTCTCATCCGCCTGCAGCGTGAGCAGCCCACGTTTCTCGCCGTCGGCCAGCAAATCGTTGAACGACCTGAATCCGTAGGCTCGTTCGTTGAAACCTGGATGGCGACGCTTGATGGCTTGTTTGATCATCGAGCCCCAGATAGGTTCGCTCTCGCCGCGTTCCTCGGCCAATGCTTCAAGGGTATCGACGATGAGTTCGAGCGCGTCGTGGAGGTCCGGCCCCTTGTTCTCCGCCATTCCGGTGTCGGCGGCAGGCGCGTCCGTGAGCACAATGTCGGCGGGCGGCGCATGGCTGGCGGCGGCGGCGGCCGGCGGCCGGGCCGCGGGAGGTGATCGGCGGCGCGCCTTGGACGGCTCTCTGCGCACCAGGTCGTCGTAGTAAATGAATTCATCGCAGTTGTTGATGAACAGATCCGAGGTGGAGTTCTTGACGCCCACACCGATGACGGTTTTGGCGTTCTCGCGCAGTTTGCTGACCAGCGGCGAGAAGTCCGAGTCGCCGCTCAGAATGACGAAGGTGTCAACGTGCCCCTTGGTGTAGCACAAATCCAGCGCGTCGACGACCATGCGAATGTCCGCCGAGTTCTTGCCGGACTGGCGCACATGCGGGATTTCGATGAGCTCGAATGCGGCCTCATGCAAACCGCGCTTGAAGTCCTTGTAGCGGTCGAAATCGCAGTAGGCCTTCTTGACCACGATGTGGCCTTTCAGCAGGAGCCGCGCGAGCACTTTTTGCACGTCAAAACTGGGGTACTTGGCGTCGCGCGCGCCGAGAGCGATGTTCTCTAGATCGAGGAAAACCGCCATCGTGGCGTCGGTCGTACGGGGTGTCATTGGCTGCAAGCTTACCGCATTGCGCGTCGCACGCGCGCGTGCTTGGACTAGAACCAGTTGTAATTGAAGCTGACGCTGACGCGTTCAGCAGCCACGCGGTTCGGCACCACTTCATGCCGCAACCAACTTTCAAACAGCAGAAGTTCCCCCGGCACGGCGGCAAATGTTCCCCACGGCTGACTGTCGCGCTTGGCGGTGGACTTGCGCGGCGGTGCGGCCATGAATCGATCCAGCCGCGGATCCTCAAATTTGATGCCGGGGCTTCCTGAGGGGACGTGCACATAGTAAGTGCCGCTCAACGTCGAGAGCGGGTGCAGATGCAGTCCATGCACCACATGCTTCGGCATGATGTTGATCCAGCAGTCCGTCATTTTTAGCTCACGCCCCTCCAGATCCCATTCGGCGGCGTCGGCGAAGATTTTGACATGCCTTTCGAGCTTGCTTTGCAGGTCTTTGAAGGTCGGAGAAATGCGCTGCAGCCAATGGACCGAACCGTAGGAGGTGTATCCGCCAGGATAGTTCTTCGCGGACCAGCGGCGTCCGGCCGCATCGTCGTGTCGTAATTGCCGGCATTCCTTCAGCAATTGGCGGTTGAACGCGGCCACGCCCCTGCTCTGCAAGGCCGCAGCGTAGACGAAAGTGGGGAACAGCTTGTGTAGGGTCATGCGACTAGCCTAACGGGCATCGCCGCCCAAGGGAATCCGCGATAAAATCTTCCATGAACTCCGCACAGACCGTAGCGCCGCTGGGCCCGGACGCCGCCATCCCGTGGCGGGTGGTGCCGCCGCTCGCGAGCACGGCGCTGATCATGCTTGGTTCTGGTTTCTTGGGCTCGCTGTTGCCGCTGCGACTCTCGGCCATGGGGTTGTCGGACGGCGTGATCGGACTCATCGCCACTGCCGAAGCGCTCGGATTCCTGACGGGGTGCCTGTACGCCCACCGGGTTATTGCGCCGGTCGGATTGGAGCGAGCGTATGCCACCTTTGCGAGCCTGAAGTCGGTTGCGATCCTCGGCCTGTATTTCGCCGAGAGTGTTCCCGCGCTGGCGGTGCTGCGGTTTTTGATCGGCGTGAATGCCGCAGGACTCGCCATTATCGTCGAGAGTTGGCTGAATGCCTTGGTGCCGAATGCACAACGCGGACGCGTTCTCACCATCTACGTGCTGGTGTATGGGCTGTTCTTCGGCGTGGGCCAGTTATTCAGTCAAAGCCTCGACGTCAGAGGGCCGCAGCTATTATTGATTGCGGGCATCGCCACGACGCTTGCACTGGTGCCGATGGTGGCGATCGATGTGCGCGCGCCGGTATTGCCGCGGCGGGTCAAGTTGGAAATCCTCAAGGCGCTGCGCACCTCGCCGGTGAGTGTCACGGCCTGTCTTCTGAATGGCCTCATTCTGACCGCCTTCACGACGGTGGGACCGTTGTTCGGAGTGCGTATCGGCTTCGATCAGCAGCGCACCGTGCTGTTGATGGCCTGTGTCTCGCTGGGCGGCTTGTTCCTGCAATGGCCCATCGGTTATTTCTCGGACAAAGTAGACCGCTTACATGCGCTGATCGGATTGGGGGTGGGCATCGTTGCGGTCGCCGTGCCCTTGGTGTGGGCCGACTACCGCATGCCGTTCGCGCTGCTGGCGCTGCTGTTCGGCATATTCGGCGGCCTTGCTGAGAGTCTGTACGCGGTCGGGGTCGCGCACGCCAACGACCGCGCGGTCGCCACCGACTATGTGGCGCTGTCCTCGACCCTGCTGTTCGTCTGGGCCTTAGGTTCCACCCTAGGCCCCACGGTCGGGACCTATGCCATACAGCTCATTTCGCCGAACGCTTTCTTCGTCTATGTGATTGCGCTGACGCTCGGCTTTACGCTGTTTGCCCTGTGGCGCTTGTCGCGCCGCAAGGGCGATCGCATCGTTGAGTCGCACGAGGAGTTTCTTGCGTACCCGCAGACTTCGCCGGAAATATATGCCTGGCTGCCATACCACCGGGACACGTCCGCAGATGCGGCGGCCGGCGGCCCGGTGCCGGCTCGCGACGCGGCGGCGAAAGACTTAAATGCTTGATAATCCGTCGCAATTTATGAGGTCTACGATGATCGGTCCAATTGTTTGCGCTTGCCGATGCTCATTTCGCGCACTGCTCGGCGCAGCGGCGCTGTGTGCGGCCAGTGCCGCATGGGCGGCCGCTAGTTACACTCCCATCACGGCGACCATGAGCGATAAGACGGTAGTCCTGAACGGGCATGATCTGAGCATCGATCAGATCGTGATGGTGGCGCGCCATGGCGCCAAGGTCGAATTGAGCGCCGATGCGCGGCAACGTCAGGCTGACAACTACGGCCTGCTGCTGGAAGCGTGCGCCGAGGGCATTCCGGTCTATTGGTTCAATCGCGGCACCGGCGATCAGCGCGAAACCGTCTTGTTCGAGGGCGATCCGATGTCGCCGAAGAATCATGCGCTGGTCGAGAAGACGCAATTCGAACGATTTCATTCGGGCGCGCAGTGGGGCACCGGCCCTGAGGTCGCGAACGAGGAGATCGTGCGCGCGATGATGGTTGTGCGTGCCAATGAGATGGTCTACAACGCGCCGAGCGCGCAGCTGTCGCAAATGCTGCTCGACTTGCTCAACAAGCGGATCACACCCGTGGTGCAATCCCGCGGAACGCTGGGTGAAGGCGATTTGGCGCAGCTCGGCAATATCGGAGCGGCCATGGTGGGCGCCGGCGAGGCGTACTTGCAGGGAGTGCGCATGACGGCCGCTGCGGCGCTGAGAAATGCCGGCTTGATCGCGATGCGCCCATTTGGCGCCGACGACAACGCGCTCACCAGCAGCAATGCCTACGCCACAGGACAGGCGGCCCTCTTGGTGCACGATGCCAAGGAGGTGCTCGAGTGGACGGACTTGATCTATAGCATCGACCTTAACGGCATGAACAGCAGCATCACCCCGTTGAGCCTGGTGGTGCAGCGAGATCGCCCGGAGAAATGGTTGAACTGGCACGCGGCCCGTATGCTCGACATGATCAGGGGCAGCTATCTATTCGACACCGATGCCAAGCGCATCATCCAAGATCCCGAGAGTCTACGTGCGTCGTCGATCCGCCAAGCCTCCGCTTGGGAGGAGTGGGCGGCGTTGCGCGACGCGGTGGTGTTCCAAGCCAATTCGTCCGATCACAATCCGGCGGTGAATGTGGGTTTGGGGCCGCAGGATTCGTGGGAATTGGGGACGCCTCAATTGATGCGCTTCTTCGTCAAGGGCGGACCGCACAGCCACGGCCAGCATGGCTACATTGTGTCCGACGCCAACTGGGACCCGTACCCCATGGCGAACCGGATCGAAGCGTTCGTCATCGCGCTAGCCAACATGGATATTGCCGTGATGCTGCGTATCGAACGCTTTCGCAATCCATTCTTCACCGGCGTTACTGCCGTGGAGGTGCTGCATGGTGCGGGCGGCGGTTTCTACGGCTACGCTCCCGTGGATCTCCAGCAGGAGATCCAAGGTCTGATGAATCCGGTCGCACCTTTCGGCAGCGCCATCGTGGGCACCGTCGAAGATTTGCAGGCGCAAACCCGCATCAAGGTGCAGCGTGCGCGGCAGGCAGTAGATACCACGTTCGATTTGCTGAGTTTCGATTTATTGGAGGGAAGTGTGTGGATGGATGTGCGCAAGACGCAGGATCCGCAGCGAAGCTTTGGCGCCGCGCCAACCGCTGTATGGGCGGCGTTTCGCCGGCGCGTGCCGTTGCGGCAAGCCGCCGACGGGCAAGACGGCCGTGACTCAGCCGCACCCAGTACTTCGCAGATCGCCGCGGACTTCCTGCGGACGACGCCGGCATCGAGTTTCTATCGCGAGGCCAACGGGCCGTAACGGGCCGTAACGGGCCGTAACGGCATCGGCAACGGGTGCTGGAGGCAGGCGATGCACGGTTGGGACAATTCCTGCGCGGCGCGGCCTGACGGCGCAGTCATCAAGGGCGTGCTGCGGATCCCGCAGGCGCACGCGAGTCGCTCGCACCGTACAGTAATCCAGGCCTCGGAAAACCCAGTGCCTTGGCTTGTGCCATGTCGTTCGGCGCGACGCCGATGGCCTCAGCCGCATTGCCGGTTCCCCAGGGTTCCAAGGGCACAACGTGGTAACCCATCTCCGTCAGCGAACTAACCGTATCCGCGGACAGCGCATAGGGCTCGCCGGCCAGCGTGTCCGGTAACCACTGATGATGGATACGCGGCGCATCGACCGCTTCTTGAAGAGTCATCGAATGGTCGATGACGTTGACGATGATTTCCAGAACCGTCGTGATGATGCGCGCTCCTCCCGGTGAGCCGACCACCAACACCGGTTTGCCGTCTTGGAGCACGATGGTGGGTGTCATGGAACTCAAGGGCCGCTTGCCGGGTGCAATGGCGTTCGCCTTTCCTTGGACCAGCCCAAACATGTTGGCAGTACCCGGTTTGGCGGTGAAGTCGTCCATTTCGTCATTCAGAAAGAAGCCGGTGTTGCCGGCGATGACCTTGGCGCCAAAGTCGTCGTTAATGGTGTAGGTGGCCGATACGACATTGCCGCCGGCATCGACGATGGAGTAGTGGGTGGTGGTGGCCTTTTCTGCGGCAGCCGTCTCCACCGCGAGAGCGGACGACGGCGTCGCGCGATGTGGCTGAATGAGGGCTCTGATCTCGTCGGTGTGGCCCTTCGATAAGAGGCGTTCGATGGGATTATCGACGAAGGCGGGGTCGCCTAAGTAGGTGTTGCGGTCACGATAGGCGTGACGCATCGCTTCGGTCATCAGATGCACCGATGCGCCGGAGTGAAAGCCGAGCGCGCCGATAGGATAGCCTTCCAGCACCTGCAGCATTTCGCAGACGGTAACACCGCCGGAACTGGGGGGAGGCGCCGATAGAACAGTGTAGCCGCGGTAACTGCAGTAAAGGGGTGCTGACTCCGTCACCGAATACGCCGCGAAATCCTGTTGGGTCAACAGTCCGCCGTCGGCGCGGGCGGCGCTGGTGACGGCGTCGGCGATCGGGCCATGATAAAAGGCCTTCTCGCCGTCCTTTCTAATGGCCCGCAAGGTTGCCGCCAGCTGTTTCTGTACCAAGCGCTCACCCGGCTTGAAGGGCAAGCCTTGGTGGAGAAATATGGCGGCGACATTCGGACGCCTGCGAAACTCGGCGGTGCCGACCTGAAGCGCATCGACGTCACCTTGCGTCAAGATGAAACCGTCCTGCGCCAGCCCAATCGCGGCTGCCATCAGTGTGGATCGCGGCAGAGTCCCATATTCCCGGCGCGCAGTCTCGAGTCCCATCACCGTTCCGGGGACCCCGGCCGCGAGAAAGCCGTTCACGCTCTTGTCGCTGATGGGATTGCCGCGAGAGTCTAGAAACATATCGGCGCGCGCCGCCAGCGGCGCCTTCTCGCGAAAGTTGATGAAGGTGTTTTTGCCGCTGCTCAAGTGAATGGTCATGAATCCGCCGCCGCCGAGGTTGCCACAGCAGGGATGCGTGACGGCAAGCGCGTAGCCCACCGCCACTGCGGCGTCCACTGCATTGCCGCCCTGGCGCAGAATGGCGGCGCCCGCCTCCGAGGCCAGGTGCTGCGCCGTCACGACCATTCCTTCCGACGATTCCAAGGCTGCCGGGGCGGCAGCATGCGCCGGCGTATTACCGCTGAGTGCCGTCAATAGGGCGAGTGCTGCGAGCGCAAGCACGGGCGGCGTGTGCGCGGTGGCGGCAATCGATGAATAGCGTGCGAAGCGACTTGGCATACCGGCGTCCGTTCCCCAGGAGTAGACTCACCGCCAGGGCGGCGGCGATAACTTGCAATAGAGTAGCGCGGTCGCAGCCACGTTGAATACTCAGACAGGCCGCTAAGTATGACTGGGACCGTAACGGCACTGAATCTCGCGCGCGCCCAATTTGCGTTCACGGTTTCCTTCCATTTCATTTTTCCAGCCTTCTCCATCGGCCTGGCGAGCTACCTGGCTGTGCTGGAAGGGCTGTGGCTGAAGACCGGTAAATCGGTTTACGATAATTTATATCGCTACTGGATCAAGATCTTCGCGATCGTCTTTAGTATGGGCGTCGTCTCCGGCATCGTCATGTCCTATCAGTTTGGGACGAACTGGGCGGTGTTCTCGGACAAGGCGGGCCCGATCATCGGCCCGCTCATGGCCTATGAAGTGCTGTCGGCTTTTTTTCTCGAGGCCGGCTTTCTGGGCGTGATGTTATTCGGCATCAAAAAGGTGGGGCCCAAGCTGCATTTTTTCGCGACCTGCATGGTGGCGTTCGGCACCCTGTTGTCGGCCACCTGGATTTTGGCAGCGAGTAGCTGGATGCAAACGCCCGCCGGCTGGATCGTGAACGAAGCGGGCCAATTCGTGCCGAAGGGCTCGTGGCTCGAGATCATTTTCAATCCTAGTTTTCCCTACCGCCTCGTGCACACCGTCACCGGCGCATTTCTCACCACCTCGCTGGCGGTAGGCGGCGTCGGCGCCTGGCATTTACTGAAGAATCGCAACAACGCCGGCGCCCGCACAATGTTTTCCATGGCCATGTGGATGGCCGCCCTGGTTGCGCCATTGCAAATCCTAGCCGGCGATGCCCAAGGGCTCAACACCCAGGAATATCAGCCGGCCAAAGTCATGGCAATGGAGGGCCATTTCGATTCCTACGCAGGCGGTGCACCGCTGGTTCTTATCGGCATCCCCAACGAGGAGAAACGCCGCGTGGACTACAGCTGGGAGATTCCAAAACTCTCATCTCTGATTCTCGCGCATGATTTGAATGCGCCGCTGGCCGGATTGGATACGATCCCGCGCCGCGACTGGCCGCCGGTGGCAATCATTTTCTGGTCGTTTCGGGTCATGGTGGTTTTGGGCACGGCGATGCTGGGCTTGGGCCTGCTCAGCTTGCTGGCGCGCCTGCGCGGCAAGCTGTTCGAATGGACCTTTTTGCATCGCTGGGCCGTGGTCATGGGCCCGGCGGGATTTGTCGCCGTTATCGCCGGGTGGGTCACAACCGAAGTGGGCCGGCAGCCGTTTACCGTCTATCACGCATTGCGTACCGCGGAATCCGTCTCGCCGATAGCGAGCCCCGGGGTGACGGGGTCGCTGATCGCATTTGTTCTGGTGTACTTCTCGGCGTTCAGCGCGGGTGCGATCTACATCCTGAAACTGATGGTAAAGCCGCCGAGCGCTCAGGAGCCGCTGCCCGACTCGGTGCCGACTCGTATGGCTGGAATAACGCCGGCCGTAGCGCTGACGGCGGGCGGGGGCGACTGATGCACGACACCTTAACCGTGGTGTGGGCCTGCATCATTGCATTCGCCATCGCGATGTACGTGATCATGGATGGTTTCGATTTGGGGATAGCCATCCTTTTTACGCGATTCAAGGTGGGCACCGAAAGGGACATGGCGATGAACGCCATCGCTCCGGTTTGGGACGGCAATGAAACCTGGCTGGTGCTGGGGGGAGGCGGGTTGATGGCCGCGTTTCCCTTGGCGTATGCCATCATTTTGCCGGCTTTGTATGCACCGATAGTTGCCATGTTATTGGGGCTGGTGTTTCGCGGCGTCGCCTTCGAGTTCCGCTGGCGCGATCCGGCGCATGGTGCGCGCTGGGACGCTGGATTTTGCATAGGTTCAATCGTTGCGACATTCGCGCAGGGCGTGACCTTGGGCGCGCTGTTGCAGGGAATTCATATCAACGGCCGCGCGTACGGCGGCGGCTATTGGGATTGGATAACTCCATTCAGCGTTCTGACCGGCGCGAGCCTGTTAATCGGCTATTCACTGCTCGGCGCCTGCTGGCTGATCTGGAAGACATCGGGGCCCGTTCACGAGGATGCCCGCCGCTTCGCGAAGCCATTGACCCTGGGATTGCTGGCTGCGATCGGCGCCGTCAGCATCTACACGCCTTTCTTGAGCGACAAGTACTATAAGATTTGGTTTACCTGGCCCGGCTTCGCCGCATTGGTGCTGATGCCTTTGGTGGTGGCCGCGATCGGCGTGATGCTGTATCGGTCCATCGGCAAGGGTCGCGATATGCTGCCGTTCGCCCTGACTTTGACCCTGTTTGGATTGTCCATGCTAGGGCTATCGATTTCCCTGTGGCCCGACGTCATTCCGCGCCGCTTGTCGATCTGGGACGCTGCCGCGCCGTACAGCAGTCAGGTATTCATGCTGGCTGGTGTGTGCGTGCTGATGCCGCTGATCCTGGGTTATACCGCGTGGGCATACTGGGTGTTTCGCGGCAAGGTCGGGGAAGGCGGGTACCATTGAGCGAGGCGCCGCCCGCTGCTCTATACAAAAGGCTGCTGTGGATGCTGGCCATCTGGTCGGCGAGCGTTGCGGCGCTCGGCGCAGCCGCGATGGTGATCAAATTCGCTCTCAAGTACTAAATCAGACGGTGTGGTGAGGAAGGCTCGCCGACGCGATGTGAGCGCGATTCATGCCGTTGTTACGGCTTTCGCAGTGGATCAAACAGATCTCCGCGCAGCTCTTTTTTCTTTAGCGTACACGTTGAGCATGCGGATCCCATGGAGCGACGTTGGTAGGTGAAGGCGGAGCGGGCAGCGATCCTAATGCGCGTTCGACGCTCACGCCGAGCGCGAGCAGTGCGCGGTCGTGTCCGGCCGGTGCATCCAGTTCGATCGACAGGGGCAGTCCGTCCTTGTTGAGCCCCACCGGCAGAACCAAGCCGGGAAGTCCTGCGGTGCTGCCGGGTGCTATGTTGCGCGCGATGGCGACGTCGAAGGGCAGGCTATGATCGCCCACCGCTACGCGAGTCTCCTCGCCGATTTTCGGTGCCGCCACCAGCGTAGTCGGAAATACCATCGCCGTTACACCTGTGCGCGCGAAGTAGTCTTGGTACAGACGACGCAGCGCCGGCAGGTGCTGATCGCGCGCCGCGGCGTATACCGCCTCCGTGACGAAGTTGGCGCCGCCCGGCAGCACATCACTGCGGAACACCCGCTGAATGTCCGGGCTGG
>JAYTXS010000007.1:0-5179 GCA_043742845.1 Gammaproteobacteria bacterium | reverse complement strand
AACCCCTGGTAGAGCACATAGGCTGCGGCGGTCAGAAGCCCGCGCAGTTGATTGGCGAGGAAGCGGGTGCAGCTGGTTCGGTCGATCTCCAGACCGTGGAGGACATCGAAGGGCTCGACGTTCTGCTGACCGCAAACACCGACCCCGATGGCCACTTCAAATTCCTCCACCCGTGGCCAGGTCAAAATCCCCCACTTGACTCGGTTGTGATTGCGTGAGTGAGGGGGTCAAAACGGTGACGACAAGATCGGTTGGAGTGGCGACAGAACGAGCTTTGGAGGAAATTGCCTAAAACAACCGACACGGGTTGGCGATCTCACGCCCGGGGGCGTATCCGTGCCACGCAAAAAAATCGGTGGATCCGCTGTCGCGGCGCCGCGCGACACGGAGTCTGCGGCGCATGCCTTATCTCTCGGTGCTCAACTGGATTTTGCTGGCGTACACGATGGTGGCCGTCGCGGTTGGTTGAGCCTACGCTCTCTCGCGTATCCACGCGGAATACGAGCAGACTCTGGAAGGAGATCGAAATCAGTTCCGCGGCGTGACCGTAGCTTTGCAAGCCGGCACATGGCCGATGCGCAATGACGGGATAGGAGCGGCCGTTGCAGGCGCCAATGAGTTGCAGTCAGCGGGGGGTGCCCCTATGTTTGTTCCGGGTCCCGACACTGGCCGGAGAGTTCGTGAGGCCGTATTCGTGGATCTGGGTTCACCATCGCATCCAACTGGATGTTCACGACGGAACTCACCAACGGCAAAGTACGCGCAGCTATTACTGATGGGCGCTTCCTTGCTTGATCTTTGGGCGGTCCACGCGAGTAAACGTCGCTTCGAGGCGAAATACCGGGATCTCGTAGATCCCTCATCGCGTTGGACGCGTCGGGCCGCTATTTTTTTAACCGCTCAAACGTAGCTGACTTCGCGCTCAATTCAAACGGTGGAATGGCGGAAGCCCTGCTGGTACGGAACTGCGCAGGTGGTTCGCCCACGTGCTGGGTAAAGAAACGCGAGAAGTATGCCGGGTCACTGAAACCAAGCATATATGCAATTTTCGCAACACTATGCGCCGTGTAGATCAGATTTCGCTTCGCCTCAATTAAGATACGTTCGTGCACCAGCTTGAGGGGACCATCGCCGTTGGCAGCCAAACAAGCGGCGCGAAGTTGTACCAGGGACACCCTGAGGCTCTGGGTGTACTTCGACAAAGGCCAATTCTCCGAAAAGTGATTTTCAATGAGTCCTCTAAACCGCGAAACTAATTCCGCTGGGCCGCCGGATAACTTGGCCTTCCTCAGTCCTCCAACCCGCGCCAATTGCCGCAGGATAACGACGAACAGCGTTGTCAATAATGCCTCGGTCGCTATGACACTACCAATCTCACCGGCATCTAGCTCTCGATGGAGCGCGCCCGAAGCAGCATCGGCTGCCGACAACCACCCATCGTCTTCGCAAGACACGGCCACCGGTGCTGCCCATAGGCCGCTGAGTTCGGGGGCGTGCCGGTCCAGCAAATCGATATGACTATCGGCGACCGTCAGAACCCAACCGCTGGAGCCTTCTTCGTAATCCAAACTGTGGATAGTATGCATGGGCACGACGATGAGCGCCGGGCCTGAAAACTGCTGCGATTCGCCTTCCATGGTTATGCTGCCGCTTCCGGTCTTGACAACGATGATTTGCACGAAATGTGGGTGGGCATGCGGTGCAATGATCCAGCCCTCCAGCCGACAGCGCTGATCGAGAGGCTCGATGTTTAAAAACCAGTCGCCTGTCGGTTCCGTTTCGCCATACAAAAAATATCTAGGAACTGGGGTCGTCATACGTCTTCCGGCAAATCGGTAAGGTTGCGAAGATTTGTCCAAGACTTCATCATTTTCTTGCATGGCCTAAAGCCTAGCGGAGTCGCATGCTAACGACAACTTCAATATCCATAGTTATGTCTTACTGCTGCGGCGGAAGAAAACATGACTAATTTATCGTACGCGTCTTCGCGGACGCAGGACTAGGGCCTATTCCGCTGTTTCCAGCGCCTTCCATACATTGGCGGCGTGCTTGCAACCAGCGTTGTGTCTACTCGAGTCGCCGTTCGACAACTTAGGAACGGCTTGCTGACCGCATCCGCAGCAGCTTCTTTTGGGTCGGCAGAATCCGAATGTCTGTGGGTCTGGTACGTGCAGCGGCATTCTTCCTGGAATAGCGGTGGGCGGGAGCTAGGCATGCATGGCCGCTAGTCGCGATGTTGGCATCTTTAGTGCGCCGCTGTTAATTGCGGCACTGTGCTCTTTTTTTTGCGATTTGAGGAAAGCGATGGCTAGAATTATTGGCGGTATCGGTACCTCACACACACCCACCATCGGTTATGCCCTGGATGCGCGAAAGCATGACGACCCAGCATGGAAGCCCGTGTTTGACGCCTACGTACCGGTGAGGCACTGGATAGCCAGCCGAAAACCTGACGCCGCGGTTGTCATCTATAACGACCACGTAACGTCTTTCTTTTTCGACCATTATTCGGCATTCGCTTTGGGCGTCGGCAATGAATGGCACCCGGCGGACGAGGGCGGCGGGGCGCGGGATTTGCCGCCTCTGCCCGGACAAGCGGCACTTGCCCGTCATATCGGCAAGTCCCTGGTCATGGCCGAATTCGATATGGCTTTCTTCCAAAATCGTCCCCTCGATCACGGCTGCTTCTCTCCATTGAGTATGATTCGGGGAGGCGATGGGCCCTGGCCGATGCCCGTCGTGCCTTTAGCAGTGGGCGTCTTGCAGTTTCCGATACCAACAGCGCGTCGGTGTTTCAAGCTGGGCCAGGCACTGCGTCAGGCAGTCGAGAGTTTCCCTGAGGCCCTAGACGTCGTCATTATAGGTACGGGCGGGTTGTCCCATCAGGTGCACGGCGAGCGCGCCGGCTTTAATAATTCAGCTTGGGACATGGAATTTCTCGAAGCTATCGTGTCGGCTCCAGAACGCCTTGCCTCGATGCATCACGACGAATTTGCTCGAATCGGCGGTTGGGAGAGTATGGAGGTCATCATGTGGCTCATAATGCGTGGCGCGCTCTCCAACGAGTTGCAAGTCATCGATCAACGCTACTGCCTGCCATCGATGACGGGCATTGCCACGATTACCATCGACGACAACGGAAGCCAATCCACGCCAGCTACCGCAATCGCCGATCCCCAAGAACTTGAGGGTACTTATCCTTTTACGCTCGAGCGCAGCACAACTGCATTTTCACTGAATCAATTTTTTCACAGATTGACGCAACCGGAGCAGCGCGGCACTTTCCTTCAGAATGCTGATAAAGCCATGATCAGTGCCGGACTCAGCGATGAGGAGCGTGCTCTTGTCCATTCACGCGACTGGATCGGTCTGATCCGGCACGGCGCCATTTTCTTTGGCTTGGAAAAACTTGCGGCCGTATTGAAGGTACCTAACGCTGTCATCTATGCCGGGATGCGGGGTGAAACGCTCGAGCAGTTTCAAGCATCACGTAATGCCCCCGGTGCCCTGTACTCGGTGGGGCGGGTAGACAAATGATCGTGCTGATGGACGGTGGCGTCCAGTCAGAATCATGGCTAGTAGGAGGTGCGATCTCAAAATCGATCGTATGGGCGGGAGTTGGGCTCATGGCGGCATACAGAGGGCGAATCTACGCCGGTGCTCACCTCTGCGCATCAGCAGTGACCGTTCTGGCTCATCTCGTCGACAATTGAATGCTGCATGTGGCCGCAGAAACGCTCGAACTCGACGCTATCGTTGTGGTGGGCGACATCAGCACAGAATTCGGCAAGGATGCACGGTGAGCTCGCGAGCGCCTCATTGAGCTCGCGGGATGGCGCAGCCCTCATCATTGCTGAGGTGCCGAATTTCCTCGGTTGGGGACCACCAAGTTTCCGCGGTTGAGGACCACCTGCGGGGCGCTTTTTTAGGCGCAAGGGGTCCAACAATGTCCAGTTTTTCGCCACTTTCCTGCGGCGCAGCCGTTGCCCGGCGTGGAACAAGCAGCCGCCGATATTTCGAGCCCTCGACTGCGATCCAGCTACCTTCGCCGGTCCACACGAAGGAGTTGATGCTATCGGGGTACGCAGCATGACGGTGCGTCGGTTCGATGAGATCCAGCGGCGGCTGTCGCAGGGCCGGGGATTAAGGGAGATCGCCCGGGCGTTGGGGGTGTCGCGGGGCACAGTACGTGATGTGCGCGACGGCGTGCGCAACTCGCCCGGCGCACCGAAGACCGTGCCGGATCCGCTGTGGATGCTGCAGGTTGATTGGCCGCCGATCATCCATGACCTCGGGCTCGGGCAGCCGTTGAAGTTCGTATGGGAGGAGAAGGCGCAGCACCTGACCACGTACTCGAATGTTTGGAAACAGTTCTACCGCAAGTTCCCGCAGTACCGGCAGGCAAGCGTCACCGCTCGCGGGTTTATCGCTGGCGAACGTGTGGAGGTGGACTATGCCGGCGACTGCATCGCATGGGTCGACATGAAAACCGGCGAGATCCACCACGCTTGGGTGTTTGTCTCCGTGCTCGGCTTCAGCCAGTTGCTCTACGCGCGTGTGGCCGAGGATATGCTATCGCGCAACTGGCTCGCGATGCATCGGCGCATGTTCGCCTTTTACGGCGGCGTGATGCACGGCATTGTCCCCGATTGCCTAAAAACCGGCGTGCTGAAGTGCCATCTGTACGATCCGGATTTGAACCCGGCGTATGCGGCACTCGGCGTGCACTTCGCAACGGCCATCGTTCCGGCCAGGCCCGGGCAGCGGAAGGATAAAGCACTCGTGGAGAACGGAGTCAAACTGCTGATGCGTTACCAGCGCTTCCGTTATCAACGCATGCGGTTCACCTCGCTGTTGCAAGTCAACCAAGCGCTCGAGGACTGCGTCAAACGCATCAACGATGCGGCGCCACACGCGCTTTGGTGTCTCACGCCGCGAACGCTTCGAGGCGCTCGAGCGCGCAGCACTGAAACCGTTGCCGCAGGCGGAGTTTGATGGCGGTGAGTGGAAAACCGCCACCTTGCACCCGGATTGCTACGTGAGTGTCGAGGGCGATTACTACAGCGCGCCGCACATCCACCGGCACAAGAGGCTGCGGATCAAGCTGACTGAGAACCAGGTTGAGATCTTCCTCGACATGCAGCGCCTGGCGATCTATCCGCGCAGCCGTCACAAAATG
>JAYTXS010000006.1:0-11895 GCA_043742845.1 Gammaproteobacteria bacterium | reverse complement strand
ACAGCCGGCGCCCCTGCCCGATGTCGATCTGCAGCGGGAAATCGCCACACTGCTCGTTGGAGCACTGAATCTGGAAACCCTGCCGCAAGATATCGACCCGCAAGCCCCGCTGTACGGCGAAGGGTTGGGGCTCGATTCAATCGATATCTTGGAGGTGGCGCTGCTCGTCTCCAAGCAGTACGGCATTCAAATGCGTGCCGACGCGTCGGAAAATAAACAGACCTTCCGTTCCCTGAGGCATCTCTGCGAGTATATTGCGGCTCATAGGACAAAGTAGCGATGAGTTGGCGGCGTAGACTGCAGCTGGCTGCCATCATCGCCTTCATCGTTGCTTACGCAGGGCTCTCCCACTACAGCAATTCCGTCGCAACGACCCACGATATAGGGGTGGGTCTGGCATTGGCGCCCGTACTGGCGGTAGGTTTCGCGCTGCTGTGGCGCTGGACCCATGTGCTGCTCGCGCTAATGGCGGCCGCGGCAGTGGCGCTGTTGTTGCGTCATTTCTGGCCGCTATTGGAAAGGAATTTCTCCCTGGTCTATCTTCTGCAAGAGGCCGGGTTTTACAGTCTCATGACTGCCAGCTTCGGCCTCTCCCTACGCAGCCATGAAATAGCCCTGTGCACGCAGCTCGCAGACAAGGTGCATGGGCCGTTGAGCGCACAAGAAATCAGGTATACGCGACAAGTCACCGCTGCCTGGGCGATCTTTTTCTTTGTCATCACGCTGGTGACGTTGGCTTTGTTCGCCTGCGCGCCATTGCGGGTTTGGTCTTTGTTTGCGAATTTCTTCGCGGTGCCGTTGATGGTGCTGATGTTTGCGGCTGAGTACGCCGTTCGGCAGCGAGTGTTGCCGCAGGTGCAAGGCGGCGGGCTGCTGGCCGCAGTTCGTGTTTATTTCGCGAGTCCGCATTAAACGGCCGGTGATGGAAACCCTAGCGCTACTATCTCATAGCACTCCCACGGCAGTGGTTGCGTACCGTGACGGCGTCCCCGTCACGGCGCAGCGCTTCTTATCCGACGCCGCGCGCTTGGCGGGCAACCTGCCCTCGGGCGTACATGTCCTGAATGTCTGCGCGGATCGCTACCGCTTTACCGTGGGTCTTGCTGCCTGCCTGATGACGGGACGCGTCAGCCTATTGCCCTCGACGCATACTCCTGAGGTGATCGGCCAACTGGCAGGTTTCGCCCCGGACGCATTCTGTCTAACAGACGATCTACACTGCGACATCGGCTTGCCCAAACACCACTATTCCGAGGAGCCCGCCCAACTAGGCGTCGATTGGTCGGTCCCACAGATTCCCGTGGCGCAACTCGCGGCCATCGTGTTTACTTCCGGCTCGACCGGCACTCCGCTGCCTTATCGCAAGACGTGGGGACGATTGGCTCGCTGCGTGCGCGATGGCGCGCCCCGATTGGGGCTGCTGGACGGCCGATCTCATGCCTTGGTGGGCACGGTCCCGGCGCAGCACATGTACGGCTTCGAATCCACCGTGCTGTTGGCCTTGGTAAGCGGCAATGCCTTCAGCGCGGAGCGGCCCTTCTATCCCGCCGATATTGCGGCGGCGATATCGGCGCTGCCCCAGCCGCGGGCATTGATCACGACGCCGGTCCATCTGCGGGCGCTGCTCGCCTCGGCCGTGGAACTGTCGTCTATGGACTTGGTCGTGTCGGCGACCGCTCCTTTGGGCCAGGATCTGGCGCGCGAAGTCGAGGCGAAGTTTCACACCACCTTGTTGGAAATCTACGGCTCTACGGAAACCGGACAGATCGCCATGCGGCGCGCCGCACTGTCACCGGCCTGGCGGCTATGGCCCGGGGTTAAGCTAAAAATCGCAGGCGACCGGGTGCTCGCCCATGGCGGGCATGTCGAACAGTTGACCCCCATGTGCGACGTCATCGAACTCATCGACGAGGAACAATTCCTGCTGCACGGGCGAACCGCGGACTTGGTCAATGTGGCCGGCAAACGCAGTTCATTCGACTACTTGAACGCCCAACTGAACGCCATACCGGGCGTCATCGATGGCGTGTTCTTTCTGCGCGACGGCGCCACCGGGAGCACCGGCGTCACCCGCCTTGGCGCGGTAGTGGTCGCGCCGACGCTGAGTGTTGCCGCGCTGACCGAACACTTGCGCAGGCGCATCGATGCGGTATTCCTGCCGCGGCCTTTGATCATGGTCGAGCGTTTGCCGCGTAATGCCACCGGCAAG
The DNA here is from genome assembly GCA_043742845.1 of Gammaproteobacteria bacterium. GTDB lineage: Bacteria > Pseudomonadota > Gammaproteobacteria > Steroidobacterales > Steroidobacteraceae > Bog-1198. The sequence continues at coordinate 9,686 of JAYTXS010000006.1, read as the reverse complement.
CTGCCGCAACAAGCCTTGCAGCGCCTGGCAAGCGCTCACCTGCAGTCGACTGAGCCGTCATGAGCACGCCGCTCGCCGCCGTGACGCGCACACCGATCGAAGTCCCGGCGAATCACCCGGCATTTGCCGGTCACTTTCCCGAGTTTCCCGTCCTGCCGGGAGCCGTGCTGCTCGATGAGGTATTGCAAATCATCCAGCGCGAAAGGCGGATTGACCTTGCGCACTGGTTAATTTCTTCCGCCAAATTCCTTGACGCCGTGCGTCCAGGCGATGCGCTGCACTTGGAGCATGACGTGCCCAAGAGCGGTCTGATTCGCTTCACCGTCCGCGCCGGGAACCGGACGGTGGCAAGCGGCCTCCTGTCGAATGCAGCGCCGCCGGACGGCGCCGCATGACGCTTAAAACCGATGATCTCGCCGCCCATCCGCGCGGGGCGGATTGGATTAGGCACCGCGAGCGCGGCAGCATCGCCTTGCTGCGCAGCATGTCGTTCCTCTCGCTACACTTGGGCAGGACATTGAGCCGCGTTCCGCTTTTTGGAATAGTGATCTATTTCTTCTTGTTCGCGCCGACCGCCCGGCGCCACTCGCGGCGCTTTTTGCATCTGGCACTCGGCCGCACGCCGCGTGCGCGCGACCGCTTTCGTCAAGTCCTGAGCTTTGCCTCGACCATCCACGATCGGGTGTACTTGATCAACGAGCAATTCAAACTGTTCAACATCACGCTCGATGGCGAGTCTTTACTGCTGTCTCAGGCCGACAGCGGCCGCGGCGCCTTGCTCATGGGCGCCCATATGGGAAGCTTCGAGGTGATGCACAGCCTCGGCCGCCGCCGGCCCGGACTTAAGGTCGCCATGGCCATGTACGAAGAGAACGCGCGCAAGATCAATACCACGCTCGCGGCCCTCAATCCGCAAGCCGTCACCGACATCGTGCCGCTCGGCCGCATCGACGCCATGCTCAATATCGCCGAGCGTCTGAATCGGGGCGCATTTGTCGGCGTGCTCGCAGATCGCACGCTGGGCAGCGAGCCGGTACACGCTGTGACATTGCTGGGAGAGCGCGCCTATCTGCCCATCGGCCCCATGCGCGCGGCTGCCATCTTGCGTTGTCCGGTGTTTTTCATGGCCGGCCTGTATCGGGGCGCAAACAACTATCACGTGGTATTCGAGCGGGTGGCAGATTTCTCATCCACCCCCGCCGGCACCCGCGAACTTGCGGTTCGTTCGGCGATTGAGCGTTACGCGGCCGTACTCGACCGTTACTGCCGCAGCGATCCGTACAACTGGTTCAATTTCTACGACTTCTGGGCGGCGCGACACGGAGCTTCGCACGCATGATTCTGCGTGCTCTCGGCGTCCTGCTGCTCGCGGCCCTGTGCGGCGCAAGCAATGATCTTGACCAGGTGATGGCTCTGTTGGCCATGCGCCAGCATGGGCGGGAAGAGTTCATCGAGCAGCAGTTCCTAGCCGTTCTCAAACGGCCGATCGAGTCGTCCGGCGAACTTCGCTACGACGCGCCGGATCACCTGGAGAAACTCACTCTGGCGCCGAAGAAAGAGACGCTGCTGCTCGCCGGCGGCGTATTGACGACGCAGCGAGGCGAGCACCGTCGCGTGCTCGACTTGCATCGGTACCCGCAAGTCCTACCCTTCGTCGAGAGCATTCGCGCCACGCTGGCCGGCGATCGGGCCGCGCTCGAACGGGTATTTCACATCGAGTTCACCGGCAGCGTGGAACACTGGAGCTTGACTTTGGTGCCTTTGGATCAAGAAATGACGCGCACCGTGCAGCAGGTGCGGATCGACGGTTCGAGAGATCAGCTGCATCGCGTTGAAATTCGCCAGGCCGACGGCGATCGTTCGCTGATGACCCTGCGCGCTTCCTCCGCGCCATGAACTGGCGGCGCGCGCGCGTAGCGGCGCTCTGGCTTTGCTGCGTGGCGCTCGCGTCCTGCATCGTGGCGCGCGCCCGGTACATCACGGACCTGTCGGCATTCTTGCCGGCGAACCCTACCGCCTCGCAACAACTGCTGGTGGACCAGCTGCGCGACGGGCCGGCCTCGCGCTTGATTTTGATCGCGATCGAACAAGGCGATCCGCGAGCCCGTGCGCAAGTGTCCATCGCAACCGCCGGCCGCTTGCGCCGCGAGTCGCAATTCTCCAGCGTCAACAACGGTGAACTGGTGAGCGCGCAGCGCGATCGAGAATTTTTATTTCAGCACCGTTATCTATTGAGCGACCGGGTCACGGCGGCGCGCTTCTCCGCCGACGGATTGCACGCTGCCCTTGCCGACACGATCGAAGAGCTGGCGTCGCCCGCCGGATTGATGCTCAAGTCGCTGCTGCCGAACGACCCGACCGGCGAGATGCTGCACATCCTCGATGCGCTCGAGCGTATGCCCCAGCCGGCCAGCAGCGACGGTATCTGGATTTCTCCCGACGGCGCGCGCGCGCTAATGGCGGTGCAAACCACGGCCGGCGGCTCCGATACCGATGCGCAGGAACACGCCATTGAGGCGATCCGCGGGGCGTTCGTTGCGGCGGTGGGCGAGTCGCTGCTGCACGGCGCCGAGACTCTGCAATTGAAAATGAGCGGGCCCGGTGTGTTCGCCGTCGATGCGCGCGCCAAGATCGAACGCGCCGCCGTGCGTCTGTCAGTCATCAGCAGCATTCTGGTGGTCACCTTGCTATTCGCCGTATACCGATCATTGACGGCCCTGGCGCTGGGTCTTGCGCCGGTAGCGAGCGGTGCGGTGATCGGCATCGCCGCCGTCGCATTGGGCTTTGGCGCAGTTCACGGCATTACCTTGGGATTCGGAATCACTCTGATCGGCGAGTCGGTGGACTACTCCATTTATTTTTTTGTTCAATCGCATCGTCCTTGGAAAGGGGGGGCGGCCGCGGGCAGCTGGCAGCGAGCATGGTGGCCTACCATTCGCCTAGGTGTGTTGACCTCGGTGTGCGGCTTCGCGTCGCTGCTTCCCTCGGGTTTCCCCGGTCTTGCCCAACTGGGCCTGTACTCGATCAGCGGTCTGCTGGCTGCGGCATGGGTGACGCGCTTCGTGCTGCCAGCGTTGCTGCCGAGCGGCTTCGTGATTCATGATGTGGCGCCCTTGGGCGCCCGGGTTGCCGGGTTGCTGCGGCCTGTGCGCCGACTCAACGGCAGGGTTATTGCCGCGTTCGCTCTGGTACTGGCGGCGGCGGCGTTGCTCGTGCTGCTTCGGCACCACGCTACGATGTGGAATCGCGAACTCGCGGCGTTGAGTCCGATATCCACGGCGGACCAAGACTTTGACGCGAAGTTGCGCGGCGACTTGGGCGCCGCCGACGTGCGCGACTTGGTGATCGTTTCCGGTCCGACCCTCGAATCGGCGCTCGAATTGGCCGAGCGCGCGGCCCTGCCGCTAGCGGCCCTGATGGATGCCAAGGTGATCGGCGGCTTCGACAGTCCAGCCAATTACCTGCCGAGCATCGCGACGCAGACAGCTCGCCGCAATAGCCTTCCCGATGCGAGGCAATTACGCGACAGTCTGCGGCAGGCCACAACCGACTTGGAGTTGAGCAGCGATGCGTTGCAGCCTTTTTTGGCCGATGTAGAAAATACGCGACGGGCGCCGCTGTCTGACGCGCAGGATCTACAGGGAACCTCGCTCAATGCCGGCTTCGAGGCGCTGATCTTGCACCAGAAAAATCGCTGGAACGCGATTCTACCGCTGCATGCGGCGGCCGGGACACAAACGGTGGATACGGCTCGGGTGAGGTTGGCGCTGCACGCCGCAAAGCTCGCCGATGCGCAGGCCCTTGACCTGAAGCAAGAATCGGACGGCTTGTACGCCAGTTATCTGTCCGAGGCCATTCATATGTCGCTGGGCGGGGTGCTGGCCATCATCGTACTTCTCTCCATCGCGCTGCGCTCGGCCGCGCGAGTGGCGCGAGTGATGGCGCCGCTGCTGCTGGCGGTGCTCAGCGTAGCCGCTGGTCTTGTGTTGTCCGGTGTGCAGCTGACCATCTTGCACCTGGTGGGTATGCTCTTAATTGTTGCTGTCGGGTCCAATTACGCCCTGTTCTTCGACCGCCAGGCCGGCGTCCACGAGTCGGGAAGTGAAGCAATGACGTTGGCGTCGTTGGTTATCGCCAACGTGAGTACGGTGATCGGCTTCGGCCTTCTTTCTTTCTCGCATATCCCGGTGCTCGTGGCCCTCGGCACTACCGTGGCGCCGGGCGCATTCCTGGCGCTGCTGTTTGCGGCGGTCCTCGCGCGCGCCGAGGAGCCGCGCGCCGAGGAGTCGCTTGCAGGTGCGTCGGGTGCGTAGCCTCTCCAAACCGGCGCGCTGGGAGGCGAAGGCACCCACGCTCATGGTGTGGCTTCCCGGCGCCTATCACACCGCACAGGACTTTATAACGGCCGGCTTTACCGAAGCGGTGAAGGCGCGACAACTGGATCTGGATCTGGTATTTGTCGATTTGGAATTGGCACATGTCCGCGATCGCAGCGCGCTCGCGCAGCTGCGATCCGACATCGTACTGCCGGCGCGCGCAGCCGGCATCAGGCTGTGGGTGGGCGGGATCTCGCTTGGGGGACTCATGGCCCTGGCGTATGCCGTCTCCTACCTCGATGAACTCGACGGGCTGTGTCTACTGGCGCCTTATCTTGGAAATCGGATTCTGACCGCAGAAATCGTGCGAGCGCAGGGGCTCCTGGCATGGCAGCCTGGCGAGCTTGCGGAAACCGATGAAGAACGCCGAATATGGCGCTATATAAAGACGCGCCGCGCCGGCGCCCGGCCGCTGTATCTGGGGTTCGGTGCGGATGATCGCTTTTCCACGGCGCACAAACTGCTGGCGGACACCCTGCCTGCCAATGCGGTGAATGTGATCGCAGGCGGACACGATTGGGCCACTTGGTCGAGGCTTTGGGAGAATTTTTTGGATTCACGATTCAAGTGAGCAGTCAGCGCCCGCCCCGGCGATGGTCACCATCGCCATTATTGTATGCGTCCGCCGCCGTGCATCTGGGTGCCGCGGCAGCAGTAGTGGCGCGCCCGCGTGTTTGGCCGTGGGGCTTGTGCGCAGTGGCGGCGAATCACATCGCCTTGGCCGCCGCCGGACTTTGGCCGCGCAGTCAGTGGTTGGGACCGAACATCACCCGCCTGCCCATAGGCAACGCCGCGTCCGGGGACGTTGCCATTACCATCGACGACGGCCCAGATCCGCAAGTCACGCCTCAGGTTTTGTCGACACTCAACCGGCATCATGCGCATGCCACTTTTTTCTGTGTGGGCGAACGAGTGCAACGCTTCCCCGAACTGGCGCAAGAAATCGTGCGCCTGGGGCACGCCATCGAGAATCACAGCCAGCGGCATCGGCACAATTTCTCGCTGCTGGGCCCGGATGGCATGTGCGCGGAGATTACACGCGCGCAGGACGGCATTCTGCGCATCACCGGCAACGCGCCGCGGTTCTTTCGTGCGCCGGCGGGCCTGCGCAATCCATTCCTCGATCCCATACTGACGCGTCTGCAACTTCGCCTCGCCAGTTGGACACGCCGCGGCTTCGACACCGTCACTACGAATGCAGACACTGTATTGCGGCGTCTGGCGGATCCCCTGCAAGGCGGCGACATTCTATTGCTTCACGATGGCAACGCCGCGCGGGGCCGAAGCGGCAATCCGGTCATTCTGGAAGTGCTGCCGCGGCTGCTCGACGCCATCGCCGAAAGGCAACTGCGTCCGGTCACTCTGCGCTCCGCGATACTGCCATGAAGCCATTGCTGATCGAGAAATTCACCGCCACCAGCTGTATCGGCACAGGGGTGGCCGCCACTTTGCAGAATCTGATCGGGCAGCACAGCGGGCTGAAACGCTGCGAGTTCGAAACAGTGGATCTCGACACGCACGTCGGCGAGGTGCCAGGCGTAGATGCCGTGCGGCTGCCGAAGGGACTGCAAAAATTCGACTGCCGCAACAACAGGCTGGCCGAACTGGCATTGCAGCAGGACGGTTTCTTCGAGGCGGTAGAGCAGGCAGCTGAGCGCTGGGGCCGGCGACGCGTCGGCGTGTTCTTAGGCACCAGCACTGCCGGCATTCTGCAGACGGAGCTAGCCTATCGCGCGCGCGATCCGGTCAACGGAGCGCTGCCGTCGAGTTTTGAATACGGCACCACGCATAATTCGTTTTCGGTGGCCGATTACGTTCGTCAACGTTGCCGCCTGGAAGGCCCTGCCGTCGCAGTTTCCTGTGCCTGTGCGTCCAGCGCCAAAACCTTCGGCTCGGCGCGGCGCATGATCGAAGCCGGACTCATCGATGCCGCTCTGGTCGGCGGAGTCGATTCGCTATGTCTGACCACCCTGTATGGCTTCCACTCTCTGCAGCTGACGTCGCCGGCGCCGTGCCGCCCTTTTGATGTTGCGCGCAACGGTATTTCCATCGGCGAGGCGGCGGCCTTTGCCCTGGTTGAACGCACGCCGGAAACTATCGCCACCGGCTCCATACTGCTGCTGGGACTCGGTGAATCGAGCGATGCCTACCATATGTCGGCGCCGCATCCCGAAGGCTTGGGTGCACGCCGCGCGATGCTGGCGGCGCTCAAGGCTGCGGCGCTTGAGCCAGGCGACATCGATTACATCAATTTGCATGGAACCGGCACGCCCAGCAATGACCGCTCCGAAAGCCAGGCCGTCACCAGTCTGTTTGGACCAACGACGCCTTGCAGTTCGACCAAGGGTGCGACCGGGCATACCCTAGGTGCTGCCGGCGCCCTGGAAGCGGTGATCAGCGTGCTTGCCATTCAGAACGGGTTGATTCCGGGCGGAGTGCAGACCAGCACCATCGACCCCACGTTGACTGCGCACTATGTCAAGGACAATCGCCGCGTCCCTATCACGCGAGTGCTCTCCAATTCGTTCGGCTTCGGCGGTACCAACTGCAGTCTTATCTTCGGGCGCGTGGGATGAGCCTGTGCGCTTACGTCAGCGGCCTCGGAATACTGGGTCCGGGATTCTCCAACTGGCCCACAGCGGCCGCGGTGCTGGCGGGCCGGGCGACGTATGCACCAGCGCCCGCGCTGTTGCCGATACCCACCCAGTTGGCGGCCGCAGAACGGCGTCGCACCGGCCGTGTGGTCAAGCTGGCGCTGGCCATAGCCCTCGAAGCCACGTCGCAGGCCGGCGAGGATCCCGCGCAACTCGTCAGCGTGTTCTCCTCGTCCGGCGGCGACGGACACAACTGCCACGAGCTTTGCCAGGCGCTGTCGCTCGCGGGACGCGAGATATCTCCCACGCGCTTTGCGAACTCGGTGCATAACGCGGCGGCGGGCTATTGGAGCATCGCCACCGGCGCCATGGCCCAATCGAACGTGCTGTGCGCGTTCGACGCGAGCTTCAACGCAGGGCTGCTCGAGGCAATGAGCCAGGTCGTGGTCGATGACGCCGCGGTCCTGCTGGTCGCCTATGATTCGGAATATCCGCAGCCTCTACACGCGAAGCGCCCGCTGCCCGATGCGTTCGGCGTCGCCATGGTATTGACCCCGCAACAGCGCCCATCGTCATCGGCGAGGTTGCAGGCAGCGCTGACCGACGACGCCTTTGACCGGATGACCGATCCGGCCTTGGAAGAACTGCGTGGCGCAATTCCCGCCGCGCGGTCGCTGCCCTTGCTTCGCTTGCTGGCTCGTGCTCAGGCCGGTCGCGCAGTCCTGGAATACCTCGATGTGTCGCGCGTCGCGGTACAGGTGGCGCCATGCACTTAGACCGCAGCTGGATCGAAAGAAACATTCCCCACCGCGGCCGCATGTGTCTGCTCGATGAGATCGTCGAATGGGACGCGCAGCATGTTCGCTGCCGCAGCGGCACACATCGCGCCGCCGATAATCCGCTGCGCTCGCACGGCCGCCTCGGCATCGCTTGTGGAATTGAATATGCGGCGCAGGCGATGGCCGTACATGGCGCGCTCGCGGCTGAAGCCCGCACCGGTGCACTGGCCGGTGTCGGTGGCTCCGTCAGCGGCGCAGCACGACCGGCGGTTGGATTGCTCGCCGGCTTGCGGGACATCCAGCTACACACACTGCGCTTCGATGATCTGCCGGCCGACCTGATTTGCGATGCCCTGCTGCTCGCGGGTGACGGCCGTACTGCGCTATACGAATTTTCAGTAGCCTGCGAGGCACGGACGCTGCTGCGCGGCCGTGCGACGGTCGTGTTCGATGCAAACAAACGGTTGAGTAATGAATAAAACAGCGATTCGTGCCCTGGTAACCGGAGGCAGCGGCGGAATCGGCGCCGCCATTTGCCGGCGTCTGAGCGCCGCCGGCTGCTTCGTTTACGTGCATGCCTATCGCAGTACGGCGGCTGCGCAAGCCGTCGTCGAGAGCATCCTAGCCGCGGGCGGCGCGGCGGCCGCGGTTCGTTTTGATCTGACCGACGCGGCCGCGACGCGTGCAGCGGCGGATAAAATGCTCGAGGATGGACCGCTGCAAGTACTGGTGAACAACGCGGGCATTCACGACGACGCCGTGTTCCCCGGCATGAGTGCGCAGCAATGGCACGGCGTCATCGACCTGTCGGTCAATGGATTCTACAACGTGACGCAGCCGCTGATGCTGCCCATGATTCGCACGCGCTGGGGACGCGTCATCAGCATATCCTCGGTCAGCGCGCTAATCGGCAACCGCGGCCAGGTGAACTATGCGGCGGCCAAGGGCGCGCTGAACGCAGCCACCAAGGCGCTGAGCCTGGAAGTGGCGAGCCGCGGCATCACCGTCAATGCCGTCGCGCCGGGTATTATTTCCAGCGGCATGGGCGACGCAGCTTTTGATGCCGCCGCCATCGCCGATCTGGTGCCGATGAAGCGCGCGGGCAGCGCGGAAGAAGTAGCCGCCCTGGTAGCGTTTCTCGTTTCCGACGAAGCTGCCTACATCACGGGACAGGTTATTTCCATCAACGGCGGGATGGCCTGAGGCTTAAGCATAGGCATCGACCGCCCCGATCGAGAGTCGCGGCGGTGAGGCGGCGACTGCGGACACCGCTGCCGCAGAACTGGTAGTGGCCACAGCAGTCCTCTCATAGGGCTGCGAATAGGCGGAGCGATCCTGAAAATTTCGCTGCGAAATATCGACGCTGACCTGGCTGAACCCTTGAGCGCCCAGCATTTCGCGTAAGTGAGGCGAACTCGATTGAAGCGCATCGCGTGTTACCGCGCTATGACTGATAAGCCACACCTGGGCGCGGTCGCCCTGCAGCGTGATACGCACGTCGATGGGCCCGAGCTGCGGCGGATTGACCTGTAGTTTCGCACTGGATAGATTGTTGTCCACCATCCAAGACAGGCGATCCGCAATACCCTGCCCGAACTCGGGGCTGTCTACTCCGGCCGTGACTTTCAAATTCGGCGCCGCCGCTGCATCGGTTGCGCCCGGCGCCGCCGCGCCGGGCGCCGATGCGCCGGCCGAACCGGCGGTCAATTGGGCGGCGCCTGCCGCTCCGGCCGATGCATCGGACAGCAAGGAATCGCCAGTGTCGCTGCGCGCATGCTTGTCCGTTGCGCTGGTATCGGTGGGCGCTGTGATCCGCGCGGCGACAGACGCGGCCGATGTAGATGCCGCGGCTGCTGCTCCTACGGGTCGCCCGGCCGCAACCGCAAGTCCCGGCCCGGGTGCGCCGTTCGCGCCTGCTTCGCCCGCTGTACCACCCG
>JAYTXS010000005.1:0-2074 GCA_043742845.1 Gammaproteobacteria bacterium | reverse complement strand
GGCGGCTGGCAGTTGCTGCGTTCAGCACTGATCGCGCAGCGGCGACTCGAAGCGCAGCGAAGCCCGACAGAGCGTGCCACCGTGGGTGCCGGCGGCGCCGACGCCGGTCGAGCCGACGCAGGTTTCTACGAGGCAAAAATCTTGACGGCACGGTTCTATGCGGATCACTTGCTGCCGCAGGCATCGGGACTCGAGCATAGCGTGGTACATGGGGCGGCAGCCGCGCTGGCTGAGGGTGTGCTGTAATCGGCGGCATGGATTGTCGATACCCGAGCCGAATCATTTGCCTGACCGAAGAGCCCACGGAAGTTCTTTATGCACTGGGCGAGCAGGAACGGATCGTGGGCATTTCCGGCTTCACCGTGCGCCCGCGGCAGGCGCGGCGCGAAAAGCCGCGAGTCTCGGCCTTCACCAGCGCGAAGATCGACCGTATCCTTAAGCTTAAGCCGGATTTTGTGATCGGCTTTTCGGATATTCAGGCCGACATTGCCCAGGCGTTGATCAAGAGCGGTATCGAGGTGTGGATCAGCAATCATCGCTCGGTGCAGGGAATCTTGGGTTATGTGCGACGGCTCGGCGCCTTGGTCGGCGCGGCCGAGCGGGCCGAACGTTACGCACTCGAACTCGAGGCGCACATCGAACAGGTGCGGGAGTCGGCCGCCTTGCTGGCCTGCCGTCCGCGCGTCTACTTCGAAGAATGGGACGAGCCGCTGATTACGGGCATACGCTGGGTGAGCGAGTTGGTCGGTATTGCCGGCGGCGACGACGTGTTTCCTGAACGCGCCCTGTGCGCCATGGGGAAGGACCGCATCCTAGGCGATGCCGCCGAAGTCGTACGCCGCGCCCCGGACGTCATGTTCGGCTCCTGGTGCGGCAAGCGCTTCCGGCCCAACTTAGTCGCGGCCCGCGCCGGCTGGGGCGAAATGCCGGCGGTGCGCGACGGCGAATTGCACGAAATCAAGTCGCCGCTAATCCTGCAGCCGGGGCCGGCGGCGCTCACCGACGGACTCGATGCCATCCATCGGGTGGTGCAGCAGTGGTCGGAGCGCGCCGCCGCTCCGAGGCTCGCATAGTGGCGAATCTTTCCGCAACGCCGCTCGATGCCACTGTGGCGTCGCCCTGCATCGATATTTGCAAGCTGGACGCAAAGGGCCTGTGTATCGGCTGCCGCCGCACCGTTGGCGAGATTACGGAGTGGTCGCGGGCGAGCGATGCGCGCCGCCGTGAAATATTGAGCGAGCTCAAACGGCGCACGGCCTAAGCGATCCATGTCCGCCGAGCTTAGCTATCCCTTGCAGAACGAGCCCCAAACCGGGGATGGATCGACCGTTGAAATTGCGCCGGGGGTTCTGTGGTTGCGCATGCCGCTATTCGTGGCACTGCCTTGGATCAACGTCTGGGCCCTGGCGGACGGCGATGGCTGGACCATCGTCGACACCGGAATTCATTCGCCGAAGGCCATTCAGGCGTGGCAGAGCGCCTTCGCAGGCAGCTTGGACGGCCGACCTATTCGTAGAGTTCTGGCCACGCACATGCACCCCGATCACTGCGGTATGGCCGGATGGCTGGTTGACCAGTCCGGCGCGCGGCTGTGGATGACTCGCTTGGAATATTTAAGCTGCCGCACAATGACTGCGGATACCGGGCGGCCCGCGCCGCCAACGGCGATCGAGTTTTATTCCGGCACAGGATGGGACGAGCCGGCCATCGAAAGGTATCGACGGAAGTTCGGTTCGTTCGGCGAATACATCTATCCGCTGCCCGAATCGTTTCGTCGTATCGTCGATGGCGAAATATTGACCATCGGTGCCAATGAATGGACCGTCATCGTCGGCAATGGCCACTCACCCGAACATGCCTGCCTATACTGTCCGAAACTGGGTCTACTCATCGCCGGCGATCAGGTGCTTCCCAAGATTTCATCGAACGTGTCGGTGTATCCCACCGAACCTGATGCAAATCCGCTGGCGGATTGGTTGAATTCGCTGGCGGCTATTCCACGGCGCATCCCGGACGATGTGCTGGTGTTGCCTGCGCACAATAGTCCGTTCAGGGGCCTGCACGTGCGCACGCA
>JAYTXS010000004.1:0-5203 GCA_043742845.1 Gammaproteobacteria bacterium | reverse complement strand
ATCACATCGCCCATACGACCCCAATTTTTCTTGCCCGACACCTTCAGATGCCAGATCTCCACGGGGATATGTGCTTCGCGTCCGATGCGGAAAGTCTCCTCCAGGGCCGCTACGATGCCATCTCCTTCCGAACGCATGTGGGTGGCGTAAATACCGCCGTAGGGTGCGGCCTCGGACGCCAAAGCAATGATCTCCTCGGTACTGGCATAGGGAGCCGGCGCATATTCCAACGATGTTGAAACGCCGACCGCGCCATCCTCCATGGCCTCGCGTACCAATGTGCGCATACGCACGAGTTCCCCAGCCGTTGCGGGCCGGTTATCGGTGCCGATCACGACCTCGCGCACGGTGGTCGCGCCGATATAAGACGCGAGATTGATGCCCATGCCCTGATGCTCGAGACGCGCGAAATACTCGCCCAGCGATTTCCAATCGGCCTTCAGACCATAGTGCTCCAAGGCAGGGGCGGATTCGACCAGGGCTTGGCCGATCAGCGGCGCAGCCGATGTACCCTCGCCGGTAATCTCGGTGGTAATGCCCTGATAGATCTTGGACGGCAGCCGCGGATCAACCAGAATCGTGAATTCCGACTGACCGAGCATGTCGATAAACCCCGGAGCGACGACCTTGCCCGCGGCGTCGATGCGACGCTTGGCCGGCGCGCCTGCGAGCTTACCGATGGCCGCAATGCGCCCCTCTCGAATGCCCACATCGGCCGAGTACCAGGGTGACCCGGTGCCGTCGATGATGTGGCCGTTGGCGATGACCAGATCGAACGCGAGCGCAGCAGCCGGCGCGACAGCGGGCGCGACAGCTGTCGAAGCGGCCGCCGCCGCCGCAGGAACACCCGCCATTGCCATGACTAAAGTGAGCACAGCGGCGGCGTTAAGCGAACCGGATGCAAAAAGACGCGATACGTGCGATGACATTTTCAATCCCCACCAATGATTCAACCCCATAGAGCCGCCAAAGGCAGCTGCATCCGCCCACAATCGTAGCGGATGCCGTGCTCGCGATCCCTGGCATGCAGCAGAGGACCGTCCAGGTCCACAAACTCCGCCATCTGCCCGACCACCATCCCCGGCGCCATGGCCAGTGAAGTGCCCGCCATGCACCCGACCATCACTCCAAGTCCCAATGCGCGAGCCTCCCGCGCCAAGGCGAGCGCCTCGGTGAGGCCGCCAGTTTTGTCCAGCTTGACGTTCACCACCTGGTACAGATCCGCGACGGCCGCAAGTCCCGAGCGGTCCGCCAGCGACTCGTCGGCCGCCAGTCGTATCGGCCCCGTATAGCTGCGCAAGCTTTCGTCTTCATCGCGAGATACCGGCTGCTCGACCAGCACCACACCGAGGGATTTCAGCTCCGGAGCCAACCGATTCAATAAATCGACGGACCACGCCTGGTTCGGATCCACGATGATACCCGCGGTGGGATTCGCCTCATGCACCAAGCGCACCACATCGAGGTGGCGTCGACCGTCCACTTTGACCTTGATCATCGGCCAACCGTTGTACTGATGAGCGCCTGCCCTGACAGCCTCGTCCGTGTCGATTCCCAGCGTTATGCAGCTAGTGATGACTTGGGGATTGGGGATGTTCGCCAACTGCCACACGGATGTGCGGCCGCGCTTGGCCGTTAAGTCCCAGAGAGCGCAATCGACGGCGTTGCGCGCGCCGCCGGCGGGCAGTAGTGCCGCAAGAGTGGCAGCGTTGAGACCGCCCTCGATGGCCGGGCGAACCGCTTCGATCTGCGCGCGCAGCAGCGGCACCGTTTCACCGTCGTAATCGACCCCCGCCGCTTCACCGCGGCCGATAAAGCCGTCGGCATCGGCGAGCGTCACCACGATGACATCGAGCGCCGACTCAGCGCCACGGGATACCCGAAACGGCACCTTATAATCCCAAGACTCCGAATCGATGGTCAATTGCATCGCTGAGCGGCCGCAACGAATTCGGCCACCGCCGACTGCGGCGTGGCATACGAGGTGACGAGGCGAATGGCGACGCCATGCGCGGGATTGCACAACGGCCAACGATAGAAGCCAAAGCCCTGTTTTTCCAGTGCGGCGACGGTGGCTACCGGCAACGCCACGAACACCTCGTTGGCCTCCACTGACTGCTCGAGAGTGGCGCCGCTGACACCGCGTAGTCCCGCAGCGAGGGCAGTCGCCATGGCATTCGCATGCCGCGCATTGTCCAGCCACAGATCATGCTCGAGATAGGCTAGCAGCTGCGCGCTCAAGAATCGCAGCTTCGACCACAAATGCCCGGACTGCTTGCGTCGTCGTTCGAAATCGCGGGTCTGCGCCGGATCGAAGAACACCACAGCCTCGGCACACAGCGCACCGTTCTTCGTCGCACCCAAGGACAGCACGTCGATACCCCGCTTCCACGTGCCTTCGGCGGGTGTGCAATTCAAATGCACCAAGGCATTCGCGAAACGCGCGCCATCCATGTGCACCGGCAATCCATGTTTTTTGGCGGTAACGGTGAGCGCGGACAGCTCGGCTAGCTGGTAAACGGTTCCCCACTCGGTGGCTTGAGTCAAGCTCACCGCAGCCGGTTTCACATGGTGCACTCCCATGTCTTCGGCAAATGCGATCGCGGCCGCCACTTGCTGCGGACGTATCTTGCCGTCGGCGGCCGGTAATCCCAGCAAGCTGGCGCCTCCCGTGAAGAAGCCCGGTGCACCGCATTCGTCAGTAACGATGTGTGCCGTGTCGTGACAATAGACCGCGCCATAGGGCGGCACGAACTGCGACAGAGCCAGAGAATTGGCAGCGGTCCCGGTGGCCACCGGAAAAATCGAGACTTCTCTACCGAACACCCGGCTGGCGACGCTTTGCAGCCGCTCCGTGATCTCATCGCCGCCGTACGATGTCGCGGTGCCTACATTGGCGCAAGTGATCGCCGCCATCACTGCATCGCACACCGGGGTCACGTTGTCGCTCTTGAAATTTCGGCTCAATGGAAATCCTTATAAGTGTAGGGGCGCCCGCTTCAGCCCGATTATTGTAAGCGATTTACAGCCAGGCCCCCGCGCTCTCGCCTGTCGTCTTCAGGCTTGCGAACCCCAATCGTGCGCAGCGAATTCAAATGTCTCGTCCTCGCGTTGCCAGATCACAGCAGTTCGCCGCACGCTCAGGAACCAAGTTTGCCGCTCCAAAGGATTGCGCGGCTTGAAGCATGGCCGCAGGACCGCGACTGCCGCGCCATGCTGTGGATCGCGGACCGACTCATAGCGTATGGCATCGACATTGGCCGCGCGCGCCACACTCGCGAAGGCCTGTGCGGCAGAGTAATCGTCCGGATGTGTCCACTGCTCTCGCATTCGCTTGAACGGCGCATCAGTCAGGTCGACCAGCCGACCATCGATGCCGGCGCGAAACACCGTTTGCGGCGACGGTCCCAGAGTCTGTAACGCCTCACTGTCCATCAGGAATCGCCAACGCCAATACCCTAACTCGGCGCAGGCCGTGCGCGGCGCCTCGGCACCGTACCAAATGCCGGAATTCGCGGGCTCGCGGAATCGCGAACCGACCGGTGAGGTGTATCGAAAGGGGGTCGCCAGCAGGTAGTGCAGATCGCCGGCAGCGGGTGGCAGCGGCGGTTTGCTTGCATCCAGCAGTCGCTCGAGCTGGAGTTGCTCGTCGATGCTATCAACGAGCCGCAGCGTCGAGGCGATATGCTGCGCCTCGACCGCCCGCCACAGGCGCCGCTGGGCCCGCCGGGACTCAGATTCGACCGCGCGCGCAGTCCAAGTATTGGACGACACGAACCAAGCCTTCGGTACTGCGAATCAAGTCGATCGGGCGCCCGACGAGGCCCGCATTCTCTCCGTTCAGCCAGCCGCGCGCCGCCGTATCGTTGGAGCCGATCACGGCGTCCAGAGCGCGAAACAGGCGCACGAATAGAGCGCCGAGCTCCCACTCCTTTTTCTGCGTGTCCAAGGAATAGGTTCCTTTCGCCATGCGCGACACGGTCGATGGGCTCAGCCCCAGAATTTGTGCGAGCCCCGATTGGTTAATATCGAGCAGCGCGCACGCCCGCAACACCGCACCGGTCAGGACTCGGCGCGGCTCAGGTTTGTTATGAATCGAGGTTTGCCGCATGGTATTTCTATAGAAACTTTCTACCTGACCTCATTCTACCGCAATATCGAGAACCCAGGCAAACCCGGGTGGGGCTTATAGCTGCTGCCGCCGCACGGATGCGGCATCGCTACCCTAGATTGCCGCCGGACGGCCGCCGCGGCGTATCCGTCGGCGGGCATGCGTGAACTGCGTCGAAGTCTTTGAATTCGCTTGTATCCAAGCCTGGATTCGGTCGCATAGCATTTAGCCCAGGTAGATGGAGAAGACGATGCCGAGCGCAAAGAACCCCCTAATGTTGATGATGGCCCTGTCAGTGCCGGGCGCGGCGCATGCCATTGGACTGGGTGACATTCATGTCGATTCTGCGCTCAACGAACACTTCGCCGCCGAGATCGACATCGTCGGGGCAACCGCCCTGGAACTCACCGACCTGCGTGCCTCGTTGGCGAATCGCGAAGTCTTTCTACGTTACGGCGCCGATCGGCCGGCCTTCCTGTCATCGGCAACTTTTAAGGTTGTTCAAGACAGCCGCGGGCGCCCCGTGCTCTCCGTCCGTTCCAGCGAACCATTCACCGAGCCCGTAGTCAATTTTTTGGTTGACCTGAACTGGCACAACGGCGAACTCGTCCGTCAGTACACCGTACTGCTCGATCCCGCCGAATACTCGCACTCCCTCAAGGCTCAGTTGGCCGCTCAAGCACCCGCTGCGACAGCGACGATTGCCGCGGTCGCAACGACAGCGGATGCTGCTGCGGTGCCCGAGACAGCAGCGCAAGCCGGCCGCAAGACCACTCATATGAGGGTCGGCGCAAAAGCGACGCTGCGCGGCATCGCCTGGCGTGTCGGCGAACGAACTGCGTCCGATTTACAGCGAATGATGATCGCGATCTTCCGCGCGAACCCATCTGCCTTCGACGGCAACATCAACCGCCTTCACCGTGGCGCGCTGCTGACCATTCCCGCACATGCCGAATTGGCAGCAATCTCAAAGGCTGACGCACACAACGAATTTCACGCTCAAATGACTGCCTGGCGCAGCGGCACACGGGTCGACGCCTCCACCGCAGCGCCGGCCGTGCCCGGCACAGAATCGAAGCCCGCGGCTGCGAC
>JAYTXS010000003.1:0-1912 GCA_043742845.1 Gammaproteobacteria bacterium | reverse complement strand
ACAACGTCGCCGCCGGGCTGCACCAGGGCGGCCAGCGCTTGGATGCTGCCGGCGGGATCAGGCACATGCTCGAGCATTTCCATGCAAGTCACCAACTCGAAGCTGGCGGGGCGTTGCTGCGCAAGATCCTCCGCCGCGACCGCGCGATACTCCAGCGAAACGTTGGCTTCGAGCGCATGCAGCTGCGCCACGTCGAGCACGGCCTGCGACAAATCGATACCGAGGACCTGTGCGCCGCTGCGCGCCATGGCCTCCGCGAGAATACCGCCGCCGCAACCGACGTCGAGAACTTTCCTGTCTTTAAGGCCCGCCACACCCGAGCGCGCTGCGCGTTCGACATACTGCAGACGCAGTGGATTGAGGTCGTGCAAGGGTTTCGACGGTCCCTTCGGATCCCACCAGCTCTGCGCGAGGGCAGTGAATTTGGCCAGCTCCGCGGGATCGACATTGCGAGCGGAAGTTTGCATGTTCATTCTCCGGTATTGAGCCGTACGGCCCAGGCGCCGGCGCGTTGCGCCGCGCTGCGCCAATCCAGGCGAGTCATTTCGCCGTCCGACAACAATTGCCGGCCCGCGACCCAGACGTCGCACACGATGTCACGGCCGCCGCCAAAAACCAATTGTGTCAGAGGATCGCCCAGCGGTTGGGTGGCGGGCCCGCCGAGATCAACGCAGCACAGATCTGCCCATTTGCCGGGCTCGAGCGTGCCCACGTCGGCGTCCAGTCCGAGGGCGGCGGCGGCGCCGCGCGAGGCCATGGCGAGCGCATCCCATGCGCAGAGCGGCGCGTGCCCGGCGCAGGGCATCTGCGCCAGCATCGTCATCCCTCCCCAAATATCCAGGCTGGGGTGAGGCATCCGATTGCCGCTACCCAAACCGGTGCGAATTCCCAATCCGGCGAATGCGGCCGCCGGCGGTAGCGCACCGGTGTTCCGGAGAGTTGATTGCGGGCATAGGGTGATGGATATCCCGGTGCGCTGCGCCAGTGCGAGGTCCTCAGGCGTGGCGTGCCCCATGTGGACTGCGTTGAGCGCCGGTGTGAGCAGGCCTAGTTGCCATAGTCGTTCGATTGGCCGCACACCGTAACGGGCGATCGACGCGGCAATTTCAGCTTCCGATTCATGTAGGTCGAGCATGATGCCGGCGTCGAGTTCATCCGCCAGAGTGGCGACGCGAGCGAGGCTGGCGTCGCTCAGCGTATCGGTTGCATGCGGCGCGAACACGGTGCAAATCAGCGGGTGACTCTTGTATTCATCGCGCACGTTCAAGCTTGCCCAGGCACCCGAGGTCTCCGCCACCGGCATGCCGATCACGGCGCGCATGCCCTGTTCGCCGGCAACGCGGGCCGTCTCCTCGGGAAAATCACCCCGGTCGGCAAAACAGGTGACGCCGCAGCTAAGCATTTCGGCAATCGCAATTAGAGCGCCGTCGCGCACGAATTCCGGGCCCATCAAGCGCTGTTCGGCGGCGCTGGAGCGCGCCGCCGTGCCGCGGAATAAAGTGGTGGAGGCATGGGTAGCGGCGTTGATCATGCCGGGCATCAGCAGATGCAGCGGCCGCTGCACGAGCGACGCGGATGCGTAACGCTGCGCGGCTTGCGCACTCGGGCACAGATCCAGAATGCGGCCGTCGCGTACCACCAGAGAGTGATTTTCGAGGACCTGGCCTGGCATGCTCATTGGCACGATCCAGCGGGCCTCTATGCATAAATCGGCAAGAACTGCGGGCATTCCCAAGTATATCGGCTAATCCGCTCCGTGGGCTTAAGGCCGCAGCGGATATGTGCTAGAATTCTTTGATGTTTCAGACCATGTCTCGCCCCTTTTAAACCCGCTTAATATAGCCACGAAGGCTGCACCGGACTCTCGCAAATGGCCGAGATCGCTCGCGAAATATTGCCCGTAAATCTCGAA
>JAYTXS010000002.1:0-9986 GCA_043742845.1 Gammaproteobacteria bacterium | reverse complement strand
CATTCTTCAATATCTCGGCGAGATCTTCCGGATCCATCGCATAGTCGTAGCCGAATTCAGTGCCGCGACGGTATTTGACGTCGAACAGTTCGAGCCTCTCGGGAACGTCGTTGCAGTGCCGACGCCCGCGTGTATCAGACCCGCCTCATCCAGCAAGCGGCTGGTTTCCCGCATGCCTTCCGGACCCCAGTCGAGCGAGTGATTGTTCGCCCGCGAGACAATGCCGAAACCCATCGCGCGCAAGTCCTTGGCGACGGCGGGTACACTCGAATTGGTCCAATCGCCGTCCCACGAATAGGGTGCGCCCGCGAAATTTCGGGCGTCGAAGATGCTCGTCTCCAGGTTGCCATACGCCGCGTCCGCGCCGCGTAGCACATCCAGAGTGGCCTTAAAGGCCGGCAGGCGCTGCGCATACTGGCGCAATGGACGCGAAATGATGAGATCGCCCACCGCGGCCAACGTGAACCCGTCAGGCACATCGGTCTGCATTTCCTGCGCAATCGGCCGCTTGGCATCGAAGTGCCGCAAGTCCTTCACCCCTGGATCGGCAGCACCGTAAATCGCGGGCGCTTGCGCGGCCGGCCCTACGGCTGCGGCTGCGGCTGCGGCCAGCAGAACCAGGCCCGCCAGCGCGTTCCTGCAACAATTGAGTCGCATTGATTACCTATCATGGATTTGCACCAGCGCCAATTATTCCATGTACCGAGCGACCCACGTAAGATTCATCGATGCTCATCAGCTGCGCCGCCTACCAGGACGGCAGAAAAATTGGCGAAATCGAAATCGGCCGGATTGCCGATTACTTGACGCGCCCGAATTGCTTCGTATGGGTGGCGCTGCGTGATCCCGCGGCTGCGGAACTCACCGACATGCAACACGCCTTTGGTCTGCATCCGCTGGCCGTGGAGGACGCTCAGGTCGGGCATCAGCGGCCGAAGATCGAGGAATACGGGGATTCCCTGTTCGCGGTGCTGCACATGGTGGAGCCTGACGCCGGCGAATTCCGGGTAGGCGCATTGGCGGTTTTCACGGGGCGCAACTACGTGCTGTCAGTGCGCAGTCACGCCGAGAAGGGCTTCCAGGACGTCCGGACCCGGTGCGAGCGCGAGCCGGATTTGCTGCGCCAGGGCCCCGGATACATTCTCTACGCGTTGATGGACGCAGTAGTGGACCGCTACTTTCCGCTTTTGGAAATGCTCGAAGACGATCTGGATTTGATCGAGCGGCGTATTTTCGACCCCGACGGGGTGCCGCGCCAGAATATCGAGGCGCTGTATGCGCTCAAGCAGCGCTTGATGATCATGAAGCACGCCGTCGCGCCATTGCTGGAAGGCGTGTCGAACCTATCCGGCGCGCACGTCCCCACCCTGTGCGCCGGCATTGGCGTGTATTTCCGCGACGTCTATGATCATTTGCTGCGCTTGAATCAAACGGCGGACTCGACCCGCGACACCGTGGCTACCGCCATCTCAGTGAATCTCTCCCTGGTGACGCTGCAGGAGAATGAGACCATGAAGCGCCTGGCGGCCTATGCCGCGCTGCTAGCCATACCCACGATGATCGCGGGCATCTACGGCATGAACTTCGAACACATGCCCGAGCTCAAGTGGCGCTACGGCTATCCACTCTCCCTGCTGCTGATGGCCGGGCTCGACTTGTATTTGTATTTTCGCTTCAAGCGCGCCCGCTGGCTCTAGCCATCACTTACGCGGGCTTCCCCAGGTCGTCATCATAGTGACGACATAATTCCAAACCGCTCCGACAAGTATTCCAGCGACCGCGGCGAGCAGCCATCCCCGGCCCAGGGCAAAGATCGTCGATGACACGCCCAAATTGGCGAAGCCGCCGATGCTGCAAGCCAGTACGAAAGACGCCAAGCCGCGCAGCCATTGCAAACCGCGTAACCGCATGTCTCGGTAGGTCAGTACATTGTTGACGGTGTAGTTGAATAACATGGCGCCGAGGGTCGCAACCGCCTGCCCGGTGACGAAACCGTGGTGCAAGCCCTGAAAGACCAATGTCAACAGAGCGAAATGCACCGCGACTCCGGCAGCGCCGACGATCGAGAACCCGATGAAGCGAACCGGGATCCAACGGCCCACCATTTTGTCGAGCAGCAGCATGGCGTAGTCCCATATCGTCACCGAATCGAGCTTGCTCTCTCCCGCGTGACGCGACTTGAACCGATAGGCAAGCTCGCTGAATCGCAGCGGCGGCCGATGCGATGCGAACAAATCGGCCAGGATCTTGAAACCGATCGCGGAAAGCTTGTAACCGGAGTCGTCCAGCACCGCCCGGCGCATCATGAAAAACCCACTCATGGGGTCCGTTAATTCCGCCGGCACCACCAGCCGGCTCAGGCGCACGGCGAAGCGGCTCATGCGCGCGCGACGTTCATCCCAATCGCCGACGCCGCCGCCCGGCGCGTAGCGGCTGCCGACGACGATATCGATATCTTCCTGCTTCAGGGCATCGAGCATTCGCGGCAGTAACGTTTCATCGTGCTGTAGATCAGCATCGATCACGGCAATGTAGGCCGCCGAAGTCATCAGCATCCCCTCCACGCAGGCAGAGGAGAGTCCGCGTCGGCCGATTCGCTTCAGACAGCGGACGCGGCTATCGAGCGCGGCATGCTCGCGCACCACATCCGCGGTTCCGTCAGGAGAATCATCATCGACGAAGATGACTTCCCATGAGCGATTCTCCAGACAAGACGCCAGACGTCCTATCAATACGGCGACGTTGTCGCGTTCGTTGAACGTCGGCACCACGATCGTTAGTTCCGGTCCCGGCCGTACCGCAGTCCGATCCTGTGCGGCCACCGCGCCCGTGGCCATTGCGCTCGTCTCTATTTCATGTCTCCCGGCAAGGCCTGATTCTGCAAGCGTCTAACACACATGCGAACTATAATGGCCAGGTGGCGCCGACGCACGAATTGTTGATCTAAGTTGGCGTTCCAAGGTTACCAGGGATTGCAAACAATGAGCGACTTTGCGGTAGAGAGTGAATCTTGAATCGTCACATTGCGACAGCGCTCATTCCCCTCGTCGACGTAGCTTTGTTCTGTGTCTTGATCGCAGACGGCCTGTCGTTGCGAGTCAGCCATGTGGCGAGCTTCTGCGTCGCCATGACGTTGAATTACCTACTGAAAGTTCGTTCAACGCGGGCCGTAGAGAAGCGCGGCCCGCATGGGCGCGGGCAGCACTGGCGACTGCCTGGCCGCATGCTGGCGGTGATGTGCATGGCATTGCTGCTTCGGGGCGGCGTACTCGGGTTATTGTCGAATGCCTGGGGCGGGCCTGCACAGATATCCATCGTGTTTGCAGTGCTCGCGGGGCTCATGGTGACGAGCGTCGGATTCTCTTTGGTGCAGTCATCGGCTCGCGGCGATACGCGTCCGCAGGCGTTGGCGATAGGCCTCGTCGTCTATGCCGTGGCACTGCGACTGGTGTATTTGGGCGCCGTGGAACTGCTGCCTGAGGAGACCTACTACTGGAACTACGCACGTCATCTCGACATCGGATATCTCGACCACCCCCCGCTGGTCGCATGGTTGATCCGGCTCGGCACCGCTGCATTCGGGCAGACGGCGTTCGGCGTACGCATAGGCGCATTCATTTGCGCACTCATTGCGTCGGCCTTCACCTATCGCCTGACGCGTAATCTCTATGGCGAGACGGTCGCGCCGGCGGCCCTGGTTTTGGCACAGGTGCTGCCCTTCTTCTTTCTTTCAGGGTTTCTCATGACCCCTGACGCGGCGCTGACTGCCGCGTGGGCGGCTTCGATGTACTACCTCGAGCGTGCCCTGATCGCCGGCAAGTCAGCTGCGTGGTGGGGAGTGGGTATTGCGCTCGGCATCGGCATGATTTCGAAATATTCGATCGGCCTTCTGGTTGCGGTGACGATCGCCTTCATGCTGTGGGATGGCCCATCACGACGCTGGTGGCGGCGCTGGGAGCCCTATGGCGCCGCGCTGCTGGCGCTGGCAATTTTCTCTCCCGTCATCCTCTGGAATGCAGAGCATGATTGGGCTTCTTTTCTATTCCAAACCTCCCGACGTCTGGCAGAGGCACCGAGATTCGCACTGCATAAGTTGCTCGCGTCAATCTTGGTGCTCCTCACTCCCATCGGCGCGCTGGCGGTCGTCCTGGCGTTTGCGCGCACGGCGCAGGTGGACGTTAGCGCAGGCAGCGTTGGCAATGATGCCGCACGACGGCAGCGCTTCATCGCCGTGTCCGTCTGCCTGCCCCTGACGGTGTTCGCTCTCTTCAGCCTGCGGCACGAAGTGAAGCTTGATTGGACAGGAGCTCCCTGGACCGCAGCGCTGCCGATTATCGCAGTGGGAATGGTTGCGAGCGCAGCCAACGCCGGCGGCATTCGCGCATGGCTGCGCAAGGCATGGGTCCCGACACTCATCACCCTGCTGCTGATCTACGGCGTGGGGCTGCACTATCTGGTGCTGGGACTGCCAGGCGTGGGCTACGGCGAGCACATCGAATTGGTCCCGGTCGGTTGGCGCGACTTCAGCCGCCGCGTCGCGGCCATCGTCGAGAGCACGCGCGCTGCGACCGGCCGCGAGCCGCTCGTCGTCGGTATGGATCGCTATGCCATCGCCAGTGAGCTGGCCTTTTACTCGACCACTCGCGCGGACACGGTAGTAGAGACGTCGAGCGCGCATCTGTTCGAGGGTGTCGGTCTCATGTACGAGCGTTGGACCCCCGCCGCGCAACAGGAGGGCCGCACTCTGCTGCTGCTCGCGTGGGATCCTAAAGACCTCGTAGGTACAGCCATCGAGGCGCGGGCCGAGCGTCTAGGGCCGATCGAGGAGGAGATATTGACTCATGACGGCCGAGTTGTGCGTCACTATTACCATCGTCTCGCCTACAATTACCGCAGTAGCCCGCGCTACGCGCTGAGCAATCCTGGAGATACGCGATGAGTCGGACCATTTCTCGGAAGCTCGCAGCGGCGATGCTTGGAATTTACCTACTGCAAGGGTCGGCGGCATTTGCGCAGACCCCCGAACAGGAAAAAATGTGGGCGGAACAGCGCGCGCAGGCCCAAGCCGAAGAGAGAGCCAAGGCGGAACGTCTGGCAAAGCAGCGCGAGGCGCGCAGGGCGGATCCGATGGCCTGGGTCAGCACGCTCGACCCACTGTCCTCCGGCGCCTGGATTTTCCGTTCGGTGGCTGCCGATGGCTCCTGGGCAACGTACAGCACCGAGCATCAAATGAAGCGCTCGGGTCACCTCGTAACGGCATGGTTGCGGCGCGAATTCCCGGAGCCACAGCGAAGCGGCGCCGGCGATGTTTATTCAAGCGACGTCGAGAAAGCCCAATACGACTGCGGCAAGGAACGCGCGCGGGTGCTGTTGGTCATTTACTACGCCGAGAACAATCTTGCGGGCAGCCAGCAATCCGAGGAAGCCGACCCGAAGCAAACCAGCTGGGATGCGATCGTGCCAGGCACACAGAGCGAACTCATTTTTCACTGGGCCTGCGGCACAGGTTCAATAGGGACGCGACCAAGTTAAATTAACGGTCGCGACCAGTAGTTGCGCGCGATCCGCGCATGGACCGACCAAGATCTCGACTTCACCGGGCTCGAACACGGGCACAAGATCGAGCCCAAGGAATCGAAGTTCTGAGGCGCGCAAAGACAACGTGATGGTTCCCGCTTCGCCAGGCTTTAAATCTATTTTCGCAAAGCCTTTCAGCTCCAGCAGCGGCCGCGCCACGCTCGCAAGCTTGTCGTGTACAAAGAGAAAGACAGTCTCCTGTGCCGCCCTCGCGCCCTCGTTGCGCACATCGACCTGGATCTTCATGGTGTCGATGTCTTCGACGCCGCTCGGGGTCACGCGCAGATTGGAGTGCGTGAATCTGCCGTAGGTCAGCCCGTGGCCGAAGACAAACAGCGGCTCGTTCGGCACGTCGAGATACTTGCTGGTGTAGTGGTCCTTCGGATTCGCCGGACGGCCGCTCGGCCGCTCGCCGAAAAAGAGGGGGATCTGCCCTTGTGCGCGCGCCCACGTTACCGGAGTTCGCCCGCTGGGCGAGACGCGTCCGGTCACGACGTCGCCGATGGCATTGCCGGCCTCGCTGCCGAGGAACCAAGCCGCAAGCACGGCGTCCGCTTGATCCACCAGCCAGGGCACGATCAGAGGGCGGCCCGAGAACAAGACGACAATCACCGGCTGCCGCGCCGCACGTGCACGTTCGAACAAGGCTTCGGCGAAGCGGCGTTGCTGTCCAGGAAGCCCCAGATGCGCGCGGCTTGCGGCCTCCCCGCTCATGGTCGCGGCTTCCCCCAGACAAAGCACGATGGCATCCGCCGCCGCGCACGCCTCGAGAGCCGCGGCAATTCCTGAAACATCCTCGCTCTCAATGGCGACACCCTGCGCCTGCAACACCCGGCATTGCGGCAAGGCGGCGCGTAAACCCGCGGCGACGGTGACATGGCCATCCGTATCCGCGGCGCCCCACCAGGGGCCGCGCATATCGGCGGGCGCATCCGCCAGCGGCCCAACCACGGCGAGATGGCGCAGTGAGCCCGCGAGCGGCAGCGTGTCGTTATCGTTCTTCAGCATCACAATGGCGCGTGCGGCTACGCTGCGTGCCAATCGGCGCCGCTGGGTGAAGGCCGCGGCCGCCTCGGGCCGCGCGCCGCGGCGATACGGATCATCGAAAAGTCCCAGCTGCTCTTTGAGCTGCAACACGCGACGCACCGACTCGTCGATATCCGCCAGGGTAACGAGTCCCCGCTCCAGAGCAATGGGCAATCCGCGGCGGTAGGCATCGGCCATCATATCGATGTCCACGCCGGCCTTGAGCGCAAGGGCGGCCGCCTCCGCAAGATCGGCGGCGATCCCGTGATGCATGAGTTCAGCGATGGCGTTGTAGTCACTGATGATCACGCCCTTGAATCCGAACCGGCCCCGCAGCCAGCCGCGCAGCAATTCCTGGTTGGCGGTCACCGGCACACCCGCCAAGTCGGTGAACGCCGGCATGACCGCAGCGGTTCCTGCGCCAACCGCCGCCGCGAATGGCGGCAGGTACACCTCCCGCAGCGTGCGCTCGGAGATATCCACCGAGGCATAGTCGCGCCCCGCCGTCACAGCCCCGTAGGCGCAGAAATGCTTGGCGACCGCCGCCAGCGTATCCGCCGCAGCGAGATCTTCGCCCTGGAAACCGCGCACCTTCGCCTCCGCGATTCGTGAAGCCAGCCAGGGGTCCTCCCCAGGGCCCTCGGCGCTGCGGCCCCAGCGCGGATCGCGCGCAACGTCGATCATGGGTGCAAAGGTCATGGCCAGGCCTTCGGCCGCCGCCTCTTTCGCGGATTCGCGCGCCGTGAGCGCCCAGGTCTGCGGATCGAACAGCCCCGCTTCGCCCAAGGGAATCGGAAACAATATGCGATGCCCATGCACCACATCGAAGCCGATGAGCAGGGGAATGCCTAGACGCGATTCTTCGACGGCCAGACGCTGCATCTCCCGCACGTGCGCCGCTCCAACCATATTGAGAAGATTGCCGATGGTGCCGGCCTTGATCGCCTCGGCGGAATCGCCGGCAATGATGGGTCCGGTCACCGCGTAGCTCGAGGCTGTCATGGTCAACTGACCGAGTTTTTCTGCCAACGTCATGGCGCCGATCAGGCGCTCGATTCGATTCAAAATTCCACTCCTCGCCGCACATTGCCCGATAATGGCCGGATCACGTTACTCCAGAGTCCACGCATGAACATTGAATCGACCACCGAAGAGATTGCCAATTCCGGCCTCGTGCCGCAACTCCGCATGATGATCGGGGCGATGTGGGCCTCCTCGGTACGCAACAGCCTGATGTTCCTCGCGAGTGGACTATTCATCGTCATCGCGCTCACCGCCTACGGACAGATCCGCCTCAACACCTGGAATCAGCCCTTCTATGATGCGCTGTCGCGCCATGATTTTGCGCAATTCCTCGTGCAGCTGGGGGTATTCGGCTTGCTCGCCGGCGCACTTTTGGTTCTCAACGTGGCGCAGCGCTGGCTCACCGAAACGGTGAAACTGCGCCTGCGCCAGGGTTTGGCCCGCGATTTAATCCACAACTGGCTTCAGCCCGGACGCGCCTTCCGGCTCGCCAATTCCGGCGCCATGGGCGTGAATCCCGATCAGCGCATGCATGAGGATGCGCGCCATCTCACCGAACTGTCGGCCGACCTTGGCATCGGCCTCCTGCAATCCTCGATACTGCTGATCACCTTCGTGAAAGTACTGTGGTCCCTGTCGAACAATTTTGCCTTTCACATTGCAGACCGGCAAATCGTGATCCCCGGATACATGGTGTGGGCCGCGATCATCTATTCCGGATCGGCCTCAGTGCTAAGTTATTGGGTCGGGCGCACGTTGGTCGATCGCAACGCGCAACGCTATGCGCGTGAGGCCGACATGCGCTTCTCGCTGGTTCGCGTCAACGAGCACATCGACGCCATCACCTTGAGCGCGGGCGAGGCAGACGAGGAGCGGCGCGTCGAGCTCGATCTCAAGGCCGTTCTCGCCGCAACCGGCCGGCTGGTCACCGGGCTCACCCATCTCACATGGGTCACGGCAGGCTACGGCTGGTTTACGCTAGTAGCCCCGATATTAGTGGCGGCGCCGCTGTATTTCGCAGGGAAAATCACCTTCGGTGGCTTGATGCTGGCGGCAGGCGCCTTCATTCAAGTGCAGTCCTCGTTGCGCTGGTTCGTGGATAATTTCAGCACCCTGGCCGATTGGCGCGCCACGCTACTGCGCGTCGCGGGGTTTCGCCGCGCGGTCATCGAAACCGACGTGCTGCACGGTACTGAGAGCCGCATCGCCTTCGTCGAAGGCGGACCCGGCACGATCAGCATCGATGACTTGGAGATTGCCTCTCCCGCCGGCGCCACCATGCTCGCGGAGAAAAAAATCGCGATCAAGGCGGGAGAACGCGTCTTGATCGTCGGAGAATCCGGTACCGGCAAGACCTTGCTGTTTCGCGCGCTCGCCGGACTATGGCCTTGGGGGGCGGGCACAATCGCCCGGCCGCGCGGCGAGGAGTTGCTCTACATGCCGCGCACCCCTTATCTTCCGCCAGGCACGTTGCGTGAAGTGCTCGCTTATCCGGCGGCCACGGATAAGTTTGCCTCCGCCGACTACGCCAAGGCCCTGGCGCGACTCAAACTCGACCGGCTGTTGCCGATGCTGGATGCCGATCATCGCTGGGATCGGGAACTGAGCGAGGATGAGCAACAGACGCTGGCCTTCGCGCGCGTGCTGCTGCACGCGCCGCCGTGGGTGCTGATCGACGAGGTGCTCGATTCCCTGGACGATGCGGCGCGGCAGGACGTACTCGATATCTTCGTCGCGGATCTTGCTCAGACCGGCGTCATCCACATCGGCCGCACCAATGGCCCGGATCATGTGTTCTCGCGGGTCTTGCACCTGGTCAAGGATCCGACTCTGCGCCGCCTTGCCGCCGCATCAACACAGGCGCTCAGCGCATGATGCGTATCGCGACCACCATGGTGATCAGTGCGGTCAGGAAGGAAATGAAGACCGTCGTGGCAATGCCGAAGATGCCGTCCTTGTGCTCGCGGTACCACAGGTCAATGCGTCCGCGGCGGGTGTGTAAACGAATCGCCCGATCGGCGCCGGCAAATGTCACGGCGACCGAGATCGCGTCATCGCTGCGGCGCGTGTAGCGGATCAGGCGGCGATACTGCAGGTAGCGCAGCGGCAATTCCAGTTTCGCAGTGCTCAATTTGGACTGGATGTCGTCGGGGAAGGCCGACGTGTCGACCGCTTGTGGCTCACCGTCCTTGAACCAGGTTTCGCCCTCGCGCAACGGATGCATGGCGAGCCAAAGAATCTGCTCGCTGGTCACCGACACCTCTTCGTCGATATTCTCGCGATGGTAGTACAGTCCGTGCAGGATCCGATCTTCGTCGTCGCGACTCATTTCAGGTGGGCGCCGCTGTTGTGTTGGGAAT
>JAYTXS010000001.1:0-7011 GCA_043742845.1 Gammaproteobacteria bacterium | reverse complement strand
ACATACTAACTGAGGGAGTTAAGAGAAAAGAACATGGGATTCCCCCGCAACACATGTAAGGGTAACTCGCAAGAAGAGTGCAGAGTTTTGCCCCCGACGTAAAGCACGCGGTTCTCGAAGCGTCACGGGGTGACGCGCTAACCGTCTATTGAGCAGCGAGTTTAGCGCCGGCAACCAGCCGTCGGTGATGCCGGAAAATGAGCTTGTCGATCTGTTCGACCACCGCTTCGCTCAAGCCGCTGAAGCGCATTTGCACGACGTGCAAGTCATGCTCGAATTGCTGCGCGACGATCGTGCAGGGAATCTTCACGGGCTGTGGCAGAGAAGTATTGATGTACACGGCCAACAGGCCGGTGGCGCCCACGGCGAGCGACTCAGCGACGAACCATTCGAGCGCGCGCGAAGTCATGCGCACGCGTTGCGCCGGCGGCAGTCCGCTGTTGCGCACAGCGAGCTCGGCGGTCAGCCGCAGAAGGATATTCACCTTGTATTCCAGCCTCTGTAGCTCATGCACCAGAGCCGCAGATTCATCCTTGAGAGCTTCATGCACCCTCACTTCATCGAGCGAGGATTCGGCGCCGAGCAGCTGGTGATTGTCGGCATTCAGGCGTGCCAGTGCCAGGCCTTCCGCCGGCGGGCCGGGCGTCCATAAGACAGGAAGCATATCCTCGAATATCAAACCATCGCCGAGAAACAGCTCAGGCATGGCTCTCCACCTTGAGATTGGCTAACGTTGCGACCGAGTCGTGGAATAAGCAGTCACCGCGAGGCGGCCTACTGCGACCAAATCCATCGTACGCTCCTTGATCCTGCGCTGATGCTCCACCAGTCCGATCGCCCGCTCATTCAATTCGGAAACTTGCCGTAGCATCAGCCGCTCGCCGTCGTTCAAACTGTCGCGCAGCGGCTGCACCGACTGTAGCAGTCGCAGGCGCTGCGCGTCGAGAATCGCAATCTCTGCCAATTGGGATTCATCGACCGCCGCCAATAATTGATGCGACAGCGACAGCGCAAGCTGCAGCGCCTCACGCGTCGATCCGCTCACCGGGCGTCCGTGACGATTTGATCCCAGCCACTCTTGATCGTGGCGATGAGGCCGGCCACTTCCACAACCACGCCTGGGTCATTGGTCGCATTGGCCAGTGTCAATCGATGCATCATGTATTGATACAGGGCGCGCAAATTCTCCGCCACCTGCCCGCCACGTTCCATATTCAACGCGCTGTTGAGCTGGTCGATCAAGGCGATGGCCTTGCCCAGCGCCGCTCCCTTGGCGATCACGTCATTGACCGGCCGATTGTCCTGAATGCGCGTCATGCATCCGCGCGCGGCCGCCAGATGCGACAGAATGCCCTCGAATGTGATCTGCACCAGCCGCGTCGGACTCGCGTCCGCCACCAGACCGTGGCTGCGCACGGCGCGATACTGCGCTGCCGGATTTTGCCCGTACATGGCGCGCCTATCTGCCGGTGCTCAAGGTTCCGCTGGCCAACGAACTGTTGGCCGAGGGGCTCGATGTGGCGGAGTTCGGATTGAACTGGGCAGTGAGGTAGGTCTGGGTTTGTTTGAGCAGTGCGACGGCCGTATCCATGGCGTTGTATTCCTTGGTCAAAGTGGCGGCATACGTCGCAAGTCGCGCGTTCAATGCTGTTTGCTGCTTGGCCACATCGGCCAGACTAGACTGCAGCCCCTGATTGATCGAATCCAGCAGGCCTCCGGCCTGCGCATATTGGTTGACCAAGTTGTTGAGCTGGGTTGCGATGCCGTCACTACCGCCTAGGAAATTACCAACCGACGAAAGGTTCGCCGTCAGCGCATTGCCCAGCCTGTCCGAATTGGTAGTGAAGGTGCCCTGCGGGTTGGCGGTGATTCCCAGGGACGCGAGCGACGTGGCCGCGCCGGTGTTCCCTGCCTTGACCTGATCCAGGATGTTCGATAAATGGTTCTGGAACGATCCCAGGGTCGCATTGCCAAGTAGAGGCCCCGCGGTATGGGTGGCAGGATCGTAGCTGGTGAGGCTTTGGATGCTCGTGATCAGGCCGTTGAGCGCGGTGACGAATGTGCCGATCGAGGTTTGTGCTCCCGACGTGTCGTTGCCGATCGTCAAGGTGGCCGGCGTATTGGCCGCCGTCGTGGCCAGCAGATTCAGGGTGACGCCGCTGATGACCGTGGTCACCTGATTGGTGGCGCTGGTCGCCGCGAAGCCGTTGATCGAAAAATTGGCATTTGTCGCGGCTTGGGTTTGAGTGAGATTCGTCACCGCATGAGCCGGATCGTAGACCAACGCAGCCAGGCCGCCGTCGCCTCCCGACTGCGTGACCGTGATGGCGTTGGCGGCGCCCGTCGTAGTGCCGGTGAGCACCAGACGCGCGCCCTGCGCCGTGGTGATAATGGTGGCACTCACTCCTGGGTTGTTCGGCGCTGTGTTGATCGCAGCGGCAATGCCGGCGAGAGTGTTGTTGGTCGAATCGATGCTGATCGACGCGGAGTTGCCGCCCACCGCTAGATTAAGCGTCCCGGTGCCTACGACGGAGGCCGCGCTTGCGACCGGCGTCGACGCCAAGCTCGCCGCGGTCGCAAGGTTTTGCACTTGCAGGGAATACTGCGCGGGAATGGCGCTGGAGGCCGCGGAGCCCGAGGCCACTTTGTCGTCGCTCGAGGTCGCGGTTCGGCCGGCCAGAGTGCTCGGTGTCTGCAAGTTCGTCAGGGCGGCCTGCAGGGTTTCCAACGCGCTCTTGAACGTGCCGTAGGCGGATACCTGGGCGCTCAGCACGCTCTTGCGATCCGAAAGTTGAGTGTTTTGGGCCAACCCGGCGGCCGTGGTCAGCGAGGTGACGATGCCGTTGATATCCAGCCCCGATCCGATGCCGGTCGAGGAAATGACCGTATTGCCAGCGGCGGTTGCCGTCGATGCTATGGTGGAGCTCATGAGATCCTTCGCCTGTTTCGTTAGCCGATTTATCGGCACTTCAGATCAGGACTTAAGCAAGAGACGTACCAGGCGCGACCCCGCCCCCGCGCCGTGCGCTTATGCTCGGCTGTCCACCAGCGCGCCTGAAACTCCAACGCTGCGGGCCAGCGCGGGTAACTCGGACGCCAGGACTTGTTGAGCTGCTTTATGAGCGCCTGGACCGAGGCGGCATTGGTCAGCTGCGCAGCCGCCTGATCCGGGGGCGTGGGCGCCGGTTTGCCGCCAACCGGCAATTTCTTGCCGCCGCGTTCGTGATTTGAAAACGGTCCGTGCGACCGTTGACTGCTGCCCAGGCGTTTACACGCCCGGGCAGCACGTATCAACTACTCGAATCTCATCGACCCTTACGGCAGGAGCTTCAGAATCAATTGCGGCTCCTGGTTGGCCTGTGCCAACACCGAAATGCCGGCCTGTTGCAGCACGTTCGACTGGGTCAGCTTGGCGGTTTCGGCCGCAAAGTCTGCATCCTGAATGGTGCTGCGCGAAGAGGTCAGGTTCTGTGCAGTCGCCTGCAAGTTGCTGACCGTCGATGTGAAGCGGTTCTGGATGGCGCCCAATTGGCTCTGGAATGAGCTGACCGTTGCCAGCGCAGAATCAACCGCGGCGATCGTGGAGTTGGCGCCGACGACCGTCAGCACGTTGGAATTGGCCAATGTGGCATTGCCCAGAGCGATGGTCTGGCCGCCGGCCCCGAAGCCGACATCAGCCGAACCCGCACCGCCGATCACGATGTTGCTCGCGGCGGATAGAGTAATGGTGCCCTTACCCACGGTTTGCGTGCCCGAAGCGCCGATGCCCGCGCCGGTACCTGTTCCGCCGGTTCCGGCCGTCACGGTCTCGGTCTGGGTGATATCACGGCCATCGGCCGCCGTCAGCACCAAGGCACCGGTCCCCGACAGACTGGCCGACACGCCGGTCTGCGATGAGTACAGATTGATCTGGGTGGCGACACCCGAACCGGTCAACTGCTGGCCGGTTGCCACGGCAGTGCCGGCCGCATAGATGGCCACGCCGTTGATGGTCAAACCATAAGTGGTTCCGGCGGAACCGCCGGTGATGGTCGAGAATCCAGCAGCCGCGGTAACCGTGGTTGAAGCGCTGGCCGTCAAGCCGGCGACGCCCGCCGCATTGATGGCCGCAGACTTCGCATATGCCGAACTCGCCGATTCACCGGCCAGTGCGTTCGCTGCGTTGGCCGAGCCGGTCACGCTGGCGCCGATGGAGGCCGCGGTTCCCGTGCCCACTTGAATGGTGAGATTGCTGCCGGTCAGCGGATTCGCGGTGACTACACCGCTGGTCGCCGTGGCAACCTGTCCGATTTGATCCGCGCGCACGCCCTGCGCCAAGTTGACGGAAATCGTATTGCCCACATTGGCGCCGACTTGGTAGGTGGTCACGCCGCTGCTGCCGTCGAGGACATTCAAGCCATTGAACGAGGTCTGCGACGCAATACGCGTGATTTCCGCGATCTGCTGCTGCACCTGTTGATCCAGAGCGGCCCGATCCGAGGCGCTGTTCGAACCGTTGGCCGATTCGACCGCGAGGGTGCGGATGCTCTGCAAGTTGTCGGTCAGCGTCGAGAGCGCGCCGCCGGCGGTCTGGGTCTCGGAAATGGCATCGTTCGCATTGCGCACGGCCTGATTCGTGCCGTTGATCTGCGTGGTGAACTGGTTGCTGATGGCCAGACCCGCAGCGTCGTCGGCGGCACTGTTGATGCGCAAGCCCGAGGACAGGCGCTGCAAGGCCTGCGACAACGTTGCCTGCGAACCCGTCAAGTTCCGCTGCGCATTGAGCGAATTGATATTGGTATCAAGTGTAAGTGACATTTAATGAACTCCTGAAAGTTAATCCACCGGCCCTCTTAGGCCCTACTGCTTGTGTTCACTTCACCCACCTTGGGCGGACCGGTGACCACATCCAAAGTCTGTATCGGACCGGCGGCGCCTTTCTTGAGTCTCCGCGTGGTCTTCCGCGCCGCGTTTTCTGCGCCAGGTCGCAGATTTCACGAGTGGGATTTGACAGTTGCGCTTCGAGACGCCGCGGGCGTCCAGCCTTGGTGCGGTGCTTGTGGGCAGGAAGGAGAGCTTTTGGAGTATAATTTGCTGTCAACCCGCCACCTTTCTTAGAAATCTTGAAAATCGTCAATCGCAAACCCCCGAAAGTGGGCTTTGTCAGTCTGGGCTGCCCCAAAGCACTGGTCGACTCCGAACGCATCCTCACGCGCCTGCGCGCCGAGGGGTACGAGGTCGCGGGCAGCTTCGGCGCGGCCGACCTCGTGGTGGTCAACACCTGCGGGTTCATCGACGCCGCAGTGGACGAATCGCTGGACGCCATCGGCGAAGCCTTGGCCGAGAACGGCAAGGTAATCGTGACCGGCTGCCTCGGGGCTCAACCGCAAAAAATCCTCGACCGACATCCGCAGGTGCTGAAAATCACCGGCCCGCAGCGCTACGAGGAAGTCGTGGCGTCGGTGCACGAGTATTTACCGCCCATGCATGAACCGTTTCTCGATCTCGTTCCCGCGCAGGGCGTGAGGCTCACGCCCCGGCACTATGCCTATCTCAAGATCTCCGAGGGCTGCAACCATCGCTGCAGCTTCTGCATCATTCCCTCCCTGCGCGGCGACCTGGTGAGCCGGCCGATCGGCGATGTGCTGCGCGAGGCGGAGCAGCTCGCCCGCGCCGGGGTCAAGGAGATCCTGGTCATCTCCCAGGACACCAGCGCCTACGGCGTCGATCTCAAATATACCGCGCAGCCCTGGCGCGGGGTCGAGCGCCGCACTCGTTTCTACGACCTGGCGGCCGCTTTAAGCGAACTCGGCGTGTGGATTCGCCTGCACTACGTGTATCCCTATCCGCATGTCGACCAGGTGGTGGAGCTGATGGCCGAGGGTGGCGTGCTCCCCTATCTCGACATCCCGTTTCAGCACGCCAGCAGCAGAATCCTGAAACTCATGAAGCGGCCGGCGGCGGCCACGAACACCTTGGCACGGATTGCCGCCTGGCGGCGAGTGACGCCGGACATTGCCATCCGCAGCACTTTCATCGTGGGTTTCCCCGGGGAGACTGAGCAGGAATTCGTGGAATTGCTCGACTGGCTGCGTGAGGCGCAGCTCGACCGCGTGGGCTGCTTCGAATACTCAGCGGTGGAAGGTGCGGCGGCCAACGCGCTGCGCCAGCCGGCGGTGCCCGCCGAAATCAAAGCCGAGCGCCGCGCGCGCTTCATGGAACTCTCCGCGGAAATCAGTGCCGCGCGGCTCGCCCAAAAAATCGGCCGCCGGATGCCGGTCCTGATCGACACCGTGGACGGCGACGTCGCGGTGGCGCGCTCCAGCGCCGATGCTCCCGAAATCGACGGCACCGTGAGGATTCACGGCGCCAAGGGCCTGAAGGTGGGCTCGCTCGCGCAGGTGCGGATCACCGCGGCGGGCGCCTATGATCTCGAGGCGGAATTAATTCAGTAATCTTAAGACCGGTGGAGATTCAGACGTGGAAATTGCTGCAGACCGAGTAGTGCTCATTCATTACACCCTCAAGGACGATGACGGCACCGTCATCGACAGCTCAGCCGGCGCGCAACCGCTGGCCTACATCCAGGGGCACGGCAATCTGGTTTCAGGCCTGGAGAAAGCCCTAGAGGGCAAGCAAGACGGCGGCAGCCTGGCTGTGTCGGTGGCACCTGCCGATGGCTATGGCAAGTACGATGCGTCCCTGATCCAGCGCGTTCCGAAGCGTTCCATGCAGGGCTCCGGGGAAATCAAGAAAGGCATGCAATTTCAGGCGCACACCGACGATGGCATGCGCGTGTTCACGGTCACCGCGGTGGTCGGCGACATGGTGACGCTCGACGGCAATCACCCATTGGCCGATAAGACCCTGCATTTCGACGTGCAAGTCGTGAGCGTTCGTGAAGCGACAGCGGAGGAACTCGATCACGGCCACGTGCACGGCGCCGGCGGCCACCATCACTGACCGCAGAATCCGCTATATATACTTGAACAGGGTCAGGCCTTGGGTGAGGTTGTACGCCTGCAGGGCGGC